>CAKTKM010000059.1 GCA_934569425.1 uncultured Oscillospiraceae bacterium | reverse complement strand
AAAACCTCGGGGTCGACCTGTGCAAAAGCGAGACTGACGTCAAAGAATGAGGGATTCAGGGGGATCGCTTGATTCAAGGGCTGGTGCTTGCCCGACGCGGCGGACTTCAGCACCGTATAGAGACGGCGGCGGATACAGATCTCCGCAAAGGTGCAGAAGGAAGCGGTCTGACCGGGATCATATTCCCGCATGGCTTTGATCAGTCCGACCATGCCCTCCTGCAGCAGATCCTCACTGTCACCACCGGCAAGAAAGTAGGGACGCGCAATGCTTCGTACCAGCCGGTGATACCGCGCCGCCAAAACATCCTCGGCGTTTCGATTTCCAGCCTGACACAGTGCGCAGAGCCGCTCGTCCTCCAGTGTCTCCAAATAATCGTAACGATCCTCTTTGCTATTTACCATTATCTATTATACCTTTTCGATAATTAATTTGTCAAGCTATCCGAGAAAATTCGTGAAATAGTTGCATTTTCCTATATATTTTTGACCAATTCCGCCAAATCCTCCGCCGTTTGACGTGCGATTTCGTTGGTTTTTGCTTCCACCATCACCCGGATCAGCGCCTCGGTACCGGATGGGCGGATCAATACACGCCCCTCCTCCCCCAGCAGAGCCTCCTTTTCCTTCACGGCCTGCCGCAAGAGCGGGGAGGCCATCACACGTTCCTTTTCCCCTTCTGTATGAGGCAGCTGGACGTTGATCAGCTCCTGCGGATACTGGGCGCAGCAGCCCGCCAATTCAGAAGCAGCCATACCGGAATTCTTCAGCGCCTTGAGAAATTGCAGCGCCGTCAGCTGGCCGTCACCGGTGGTGGCAAACTCGCGGAAGATCATATGTCCCGATTGCTCCCCGCCAATGGCGTAATCGCACGCGATCATTTTCTCCAATACATGCCGGTCGCCTACGGCGGTGCAGACCAGATCCATATGCTCCTTCCGGCAGAACTCGTGCAGTCCCAGATTGGACATTACGGTAGCCACCACCGCATTGTTAGTCAGCTTCCCAGCCTGGCGCAGCGCTCTGCCGCACACCGCCATGATCTTATCGCCATCGATTATGTTTCCTTTTTCATCGACCAGCAGGCAGCGGTCCGCATCACCGTCAAAGGCAATGCCCAGCTGATAGCCTCCCGCCACCGTCATGGCAGCCAAACGTTCCAGATGGGTGGAGCCGCAATCGTTATTGATATTGACCCCATCGGGATCAATATTGATAAAGTCCGCCATCACCGGCAGCCGTTGAAACAGATCCGGAGCGGTAGCCGCCGCTGCGCCGTTTGCGCAGTCCACCATAACACGCAGTCCTGAAAGATCACAGCTAATGGTGTCCATCAAATGTGCAACATAGTCATCATGCATCTCCCGCGCGGCATTGCGGCAGCGTCCCAGCTTATCGCAATCCGCCCCCGGAAGTCCATCACACCGCAGGATCAGCTCCTCTACCCGCTCCTCCATGGCGTCGGGCAGCTTATAGCCCTGCCCGTTGAATACCTTGATGCCGTTATATTCGTAGGGGTTGTGGCTAGCGGAGATGACCACACCGGCATCCGCCTGCTCCTGCACCGTCAGAAAAGCCACAGCTGGAGTGGGGATCACACCAAGCAGCAGCACATCGCCGCCCATGGAGCAAATACCGGCACTCAGTGCGGCCTCCAGCATATCCGAGGAAATGCGGGTATCCTTACCAATGGTAATCTGCGGACGGCGTCCAAGCTCCTCCCGCAGCACCGCAGCTACCGCCTGCCCTACACGAAAGGCCAACTCCGCCGTCAGCGTCCTGCCGACCACACCACGGATCCCGTCTGTACCGAATAGCTTACCCATATCGTCCTCCCCTTCATAGCTCCAATTGCGTCTGTCCCGCAAAGGCCATATGCAGATGCTCATAGGCCTTCTGGGTCACACAGCGTCCGCGGGGCGTGCGGGTCAAAAAGCCCAGCTGCATCAGATACGGCTCATACACGTCCTCCAGCGTTACCGATTCTTCTCCGATGGTGGCCGCCAGCGTATCAAGTCCCACTGGGCCGCCGCCATAATTCTCAATGATAGCGCACAGCATCCTGCGATCTACCTGATCCAATCCCAGATCGTCCACCTCCAACGCCAGCAGGGCGCTGTCCGCCACCTGACGGGTAATAACGCCGTCGCTTTTTACCTCGGCGAAGTCACGAACCCGGCGCAGCATCCGGTTGGCGATACGGGGCGTACCGCGGGAGCGCCGTGCGATCTCCATGGCACCCGCCTCCTCGATGGGAACATCCAAAATACCAGCGCTGCGGGTAACGATCTTCCGCAGCTCCTCCGGCGTATACAGCTCCAGCCGCAGCGTCACACCGAAACGGTCGCGCAGCGGCGCCGACAGAGAACCCGCTCTGGTCGTGGCACCGATCAGCGTGAAATGCGGCAGATCCAGCCGGATAGAGTTGGCTGACGGCCCCTTGCCGATGATGATGTCGATGGCATAGTCCTCCATGGCGGGATACAGGATTTCTTCCACCGCGCGGTTCAGCCGGTGGATCTCATCCACAAACAAGATGTCGTTTTCACTGAGATTGGTCAGCAGCGCCGCCAGATCGCCGGGCTTTTCAATGGCAGGACCGGAGGTAATGCGGATATTGACCCCCATCTCTGCGGCAATAATACCCGCCAGCGTCGTCTTGCCCAGTCCCGGAGGACCGTGCAGCAGCACATGATCCAGCGATTCTCCGCGGCGCCGCGCAGCCTCGATAAACACCGCCAGATTTCCCTTTGCCTTCTCCTGCCCGATGTATTCCTTCAGCGTATGCGGACGCAGCGACCGCTCCTGCGCGTCCTCGGGAAGAAACGTCGTGGACACGATCGGTTCTTCATAGATGTCGTTTCCGTAATCAATGCTCACGCTGTCTCCTCCTTACTTGGCCATGCGCTTGAGTGCCTGACGGATGGTCTCCTCCAGCGGCAGCGCCGCCATATCGATTCCCTTCAGCGCCGCCGCCACCTCTGCGCTGCTATATCCCAGCACAGCAAGTGCCGCCGCAGCCTCCCGCGCCTTGTCACCCGCTATCGCCGCGGCCGGCATGCCGCCGGCTTCCGGTGAGAAGGATGCCTGTTCCTTTGCCAGTTTATCTTTCAGCTCCAGAATGATCCGCTGGGCGATCTTTTTGCCAATACCGGACACGGCTGTCAGCGCCTTTTCATCCCCCATCACCACCGCCATGGCAAGATCGGCCGGCGTAATGGCGGACAAAATTGCCAGCGCCGCCTTGGGACCGATCCCCGAAACGCTCAACAGCAGCTTGAAGCTTTGCAGCTCGTTTTGGCTGATAAAGCCATACAACTCCATAGCATCGTCCCGAACATTCAGAAACGTATACAGCTTGGCCTTTTCGCCCTTTTTCAGCTGCGACAGTGTATAGTTAGTGGTGGCGCAGGCATAGCCCACGCCTCCGCAGTCAATGACGGCCAGATTGGCCTCACGCTCGGCAACAATACCGTTGAGATAGTAAAACATTGTCACACGGTCTCCTTTACATTGGGATCGGTGCGCCGCAGCAGACTGGTGGCGCTGCGGGCATGGCAGATGGCAATAGCCAACGCGTCAGCGGCGTCATCCGGCCGCGGAACAGCCTTCAGCTTCAGCAGACGGCGGGTCATATCCATCACCTGCTTTTTTTCCGCCAGACCATATCCCACCACGGCCTGCTTCACCTGCATGGGGGTATACTCGTAAATGGGAAGCTGCATCTTCTCTGCCGTACACAAGATCACGCCGCGGGCGTGAGCCACAGCGATACCTGTGGTGATATTCTTGCTGAAAAACAGTTCCTCGATCGCCATTTCATCCGGCTGAAAGGTTTCGATCAGCTGACGCAGGTCGCTTTCGATCAGCGTCAGCCGGGCAGCCAGCGGCATACCTGCCGGCGTATTGATCGCGCCGTACTGTATCATCTTTTGTCCGGCGCCCACACAATCCAGCACGCCGAAGCCTACGATCGCCACGCCGGGATCGATCCCCAAAATACGCACAGCACAGCCTCCCCCACAATAATCCAATTTATTATACTCTTTTTTTCCGTTGGTGGCAACCTTAATTCATGCGATCAGATACCGTGCCATAAAAAAGTACAGCCCGCCACCGGTGGAGGGCTGTACTCTTTTATGCTCTGGGATGTGCCTTCTGATAAACATCCTTCAATTGCTTTTGCGCCACATGGGTATAGATCTGCGTGGAGGAGATGTCCGCATGTCCCAGCATCTCCTGGATCGAGCGCAGATCAGCGCCGTTTTCCAGCAGATGCACCGCGAAACTGTGGCGCAGCATGTGGGGCGTGATGTCCTTGGTGATCTCCGCTTTCTCCTGATAGTGCTTGATGATCTTCCAAAACCCCTGGCGAGTCATGCGACCGCCGTTCATATTGACGAACAGCGCCCGTTCCGCGTCATCTGACACGATTGCCGGGCGAATTACTGTCACATACTCCCGCAGCGCTTTTACCGCGCCGGCATACAGCGGAACGATCCGTTCCTTTTCATGTCCTCTGCAACGGATAAAGCCCACGGTGAGATTCACGTCCTCAACATTTAATCCGATCAGCTCCGAAACCCGTATCCCGGTGGCATACAGCAGCTCCAGCATGGCGTGGTCGCGGAAGCCTTTTTCATCCACACACTTGGGCTGCTCCAGAAACAGCTCCACCTCGCGGTTGGTCAGCACCTCCGGGTACTTCCGCTCCACCTTTACGCCGGACACAGACTTGGCCGGGTCACTCTTTACGCGGCCAGTTCGCGTCATAAACTGATAAAACGAGCGAATCGAAGCGGCGGAGCGTGTGACCGTAGCCGGAGATTTGCCGCAGCCACCCAGATAGCGAAGGTACTCGTCGATCTTCTCTTTCTTGACCTTCTTCAGATCCGTGAGACCGATCCCCAGAAGCCATGTTCTGAACTGGTTCAAATCCCGAGCATAGGAGCTCAGCGTATTGCTCCGCACCTGCTTCTCTTCCGTCAGATAACGGCAGTAATCCGCAATGTGATCAGCCATATACGCTTCCCTCCTTTCATCAGATGATCCGGCGCAGCGCCAGCGAAAATAATTTTGGAACAAGCAGCGCTTCCAACGCGACCCCTGCCAGCAGCAAAATCAGACACACTGCCAGCCGCCTGCGCCACAAAGCGGTATCCTCATCAGTCTTCTGCCGCCGCAGCCGTGACAGCGACCGATCCAGCGCCCACTGCGCCACCAGCAGCGTACAGGGCAGCAGGATCGCGCCCCGTATCCCGAAAACCGCCAGCGACAGGAAAAATCCCTCCTGCCCCAGACTCTTTGCCAGGCACGCTACAGCAAACGACAGTGCGAAGCCCTGCCAGGCGCACACCAGCGGGATCACCGCCGCGCCAAAGCCGCAGAAACTCAACAAAAACAAAAGCACCGGCTCACGCAGATAGGCTGCCGCAACACTTGGCAATGCCGCCACCATGCTGTTTTCCGTAGCCAACGCCGCCAACCCCCGTGCGTATTCCGCCAGCTCTTCACCGGCCGTTCCACGGGGCGCCAGCTGTCCGCCCATGATCCCGGCGGCAAAAAACGCGCACAGCAACAACAGACGCGCAATGCGCGGCTGCGGTGCCTGCGCTTTATGGAATACCTTTCGCAGCTTCATGGCGATCACTCCCTCGTCCCAGACTATGAGACAAGCCGAGGAAATAGAAGCCATAAGTTACCGTAAATACTATAGGGCAAATCCCGCCGCCGCGCAAGCAATTTCTGCAAATTCCGGTATTTTTGTCAGTTATGCCAAAACATTATGTAAACAACATTATGTAAACTCCGTAAATCTCCATATAAGCACAGAGAAAACGGTCTGCCCGCGGTCGAGATGTGGTGCGCAATCGTTCTCTCTCCCACCAGATATGGAAATACGCCGCTTCTCCTCTTTCCTTTCGTCGAAGTCAGCGCCTTGTCAAGTGCTTCCCGGACAGCAAAGTGATTTTCGTGATTTTCACCATTCCAAATTATGTCGCCGACCCCACACGGCGTTTGACCGTCGTCCGTTTTCCCTTACGCCGTTTCCTGCGTCCGCCGCTCCGCAGCAGGTAGGAGAGAAATCCGCCCGCTATGACCGCCAGTGTAATACCGATCCCACGCACCCGGAAATCCAGCGGCTGACCACAACCCAGCGCCGCCGCCCACAGTACACCATACAGAAGCAGCGTCGCCGCCAGTGCCGCAAGGCGTCCTCCCTTCCCCGCTCCCGCCAGCAGCCCCGCCACCAGCGCACTTACGCCGCATCCGGCATAAATCCAACCGTCCACAGCCGCCAACGGCACGATCTCCTTTGTGATCAGCAGCGCCCCCAGCACCACCCACACCGCCAGCGCCGCCAGCGCCAGCGTTGCGGCGAGCCATGTTCGTTTTCCAAAGATCGTTCCCACAGACACCACACATTCCCCCTTATGAGTTTCTTTCTGCACTATATGCCGCGCCGCATGGGTTTATGGCGCCCGCAGGCAAAAAAAATGACGCCCTCCTTCGAGAGCGTCATTTTTATCTTTTGCCTTATTCCTCGGTCTTAGTCTCCTCCGCAGGAGCTTCCTCCTTGGCGGACTCGATCTCCCCGGCAGGCTCCTCGTCCTTCTTGACGGCCTTCTTGCCGCCGCGCTGCTGAGCAGCAGCCTGCTCGTCCAGCGTACCTACCTGTCCGATGGCGGATTTCAGAAACTCCACACGAACGCGATCCTCGCTGGTCTCGATGACTACGGTGCGATCCGTGATGGAAACAACACGGCCATACACGCCGCCGATGGTGGTCAGCCAGTCGCCCTTCTTCAGGGAACTGCGCATCTCCTCAGCCTGCTTCTTCCGCTTGTTTTCCGGACGGATCAGCAGGAAGTAGAAGATCGCCAGCATCACGACGATCATCAGGATAGAGGACATACCACCGCCTGCGGTGGTACTTGTTCCGGATTCGGCATACGCCGTTGTGATCAGATCAAACATAGGGATACTCCTTTTTTCACAGTTATCTTCGTTATTATACAGAAGTCTCGCCGCTTTGGCAAGAGGTTTGGCAATACTTCCCAAGAAAATTTACACTTTTTCTGCCAATTTCCGGCTGTACTCTGTGCGGAAATCGTCAAACGCATCCGCATCCAAAGCGTCGCAAATGTATTCCGTCAGCTTATTATAGAAGTACAGATTGTGCATGACCGCCAAACGCATTCCCAGCATTTCCTGCGCGGCAAACAGATGGCGAACATAGGCGCGGCTGAACTTACGGCACACCGGACAGTCACACTGCGGGTCGATGGGACCATCATCCAGCTTATACCTGGCATTTTTGATGTTCATAGTCCCCTGCCAAGTGAACAGCTTCCCATGGCGTGCATTTCGCGCCGGCATCACACAATCAAAGAAATCCACGCCGCGCGCCACGCCTTCAATGATATTGCTGGGGGTTCCCACGCCCATCAGATAGCGGGGCTTATCGGCAGGCATATACGGCTCCACTGCGTCAATGATCTCGTACATCACCTCGGTAGGTTCACCTACCGCAAGGCCTCCGATCGCAAAACCGTCACAGTCGATCCTTGCGATCTGCTGCATGTGCCAGATCCGCAGATCGGCATAGGTAGCGCCCTGATTGATACCAAACAGCATCTGACGGGGGTTTACCGTATCCGGCAGGGCATTGAGTCTGTCATGCTCCGCCTTGCACCGTTCCAGCCACCGCAGCGTCCGCTCACAGGATGCCTTTGCGTATTCGTAAGCAGCGGGGTTTTCCACGCACTCGTCAAAAGCCATCGCAATATCGCTGCCCAAATTGGACTGGATCTGCATGCTCTCCTCCGGCCCCATAAAAATGCGGTGTCCGTCCAAATGCGACGCAAAGGTCACGCCCTCTTCCCGGATCTTCCGCAGGCTGGCAAGGGAAAACACTTGAAAGCCTCCACTGTCCGTCAGGATCGGGCCATCCCAGCCCATGAACTTGTGAAGTCCGCCCAACGCCTTGACCGTTTCATCGCCGGGGCGCAGATGTAAATGATAGGTGTTGCTCAATTCGATCTGGCAGCCCAATTGATCCCGCAGATCAAAGGCATCCACCCCGCCCTTAATTGCCGCCTGCGTGCCGACGTTCATAAATACCGGTGTCTGCACAACACCGCCGTGGGCGCACTGAAACCTTCCTCGCCGCGCACGTCCCTGCTTTTTTATAACTTCAAACATATTCCGCTCCTCTTCAGTGAATGAACATCGCATCGCCGATATGTACGGGAGTCAGGAAAGTGAACAAACTGCACATTATCCCACTCCCTTTCATAGCGAAGTACGGCAGCCACGGCCGCCGTACTTCCGGTTGAAATCACTTGCCATCAGGCGATGCCTTCCGCCGCCACAGAATGCTCGTACAGATATTCCGGCGCAATGTCAATGTCGCCGTCATTCCAAACAGTCACACCGTAGTC
>CAKTKM010000058.1 GCA_934569425.1 uncultured Oscillospiraceae bacterium | reverse complement strand
GGTCTGGCGGCTGCCTGCTCCGGCGGCGTTATGGGCGACCACTGCTCCCCCATCTCCGATACCACCATCATGGCTTCCGCTGGTGCGCACTGCTACCACCTGAACCATGTGTTCACCCAGCTGCCTTACGCACTGACGGTCGCCGGTGTTGCCTTCGTCAGCTTCATTCTGGCCGGCCTGATCCAGAACGTTGTCATCTGCCTGATCATCGCCTGCGCACTGATGATCGTTACCCTGCTGGTCATCAGGGCCATCGTTGCCAAGAAGCATGCCGGTATCTTTGCCGAGATGGCTGAGGCCAACAAGGCTCTGGCTGCTCAGAAGTAAGGCAAATCCCCTAATATAGGAAAGAAAGCCCCCAAAGAGCACCTATATGGTGCAAGGGCAACAGATGCAAAAAGCCGCCGCAGGATTTTCCTGCGGCGGCTTTCCTTTGCTGCATTGAGCCGTCTTTTTCCGTATTTATAGAGATTTTGTGTACCGCCGGATGGCCGCCGCTGTGTAGACTGCTGTCAGCAGCTCCGTCACCGGCATGGCAAACCACAGAGAATCCGCTCCGGCCAACATGGGCAGCAACAGGATCAGCACGCCGCTGATGACCAATCCCCGCGCCACGGAGACAATAAAGGCCGCCCGCGGCTGCATGATGGATTGAAAATAGTAAGTGGAAAAGATGTTAAAGGGCAGCGGCAAAAATGACAGTGCGTAGACCCGGATAATGGCCGGAGCGATGGAAAGGATTGCCGGAGTAGGACGCATGAATACCCGGATATACAGGTTGGGCGCGGCAAAACTGAGCGCGGTCCAGAACAGGGCAAAGGCCGCCGTGGTATACAGCGCCAGCCGCAGCGTCTCCCGGATACGGCCGCCCTTCCCCGCGCCGTAGTTGATGGAAATGATGGGCTGCGCCGCTTGACCTGCGCTGTAGGCGCAGCATTGAACAAAGGTGCTGACGTTGATGATAGGCCCGTACACCGCAAGTGCGTCGCTGCCCAGATAGCGCATGATCTGCCGGTTGAACAGCACCGTCAGGATCCCCATAGCCACGTCAATGAAGAAGGAGGAAAAACCCGATGCCGTGATCTCCCTCAGCTTGCGGGGCAAATGTTCCACCCGCACCAGACGCAGGGTATTTCGCCGCCGCAGAAAGTGGGTCAGCAGCACCAGCAGGGAGATCACCGAACCAATGGTCGTGGCAAGACCGGCACCGTAAATGCCCATGTCGCAGGGAAACACAAAAAAGTAGTCGCCGAACACGTTGAAAATACCGCCGGACAGCACGCCCAGCGTGGCAAGGCCGGGGCTGCCGTCGTTCCGCAGGAAAGCCGCAAGCATCTGATTGAACAGAAAGACGGGAAAGACATAGCGGACGGGCTGGAGATACCGCCGTGCCAGTACCAGCAGCGCCTCATCCGCGCCGAAAAAGGTCAGCAGCGGCCGCTCAAAGCACAGCAGCCCTACCCATGCCAGCACCGCCAACAGTGCGGAGCCCAGCACGGCTGCGGTAAAATACTGATTTTCACTGCGGCCGCTGCGGACGCCGTTGCCCCGCCGCGCGCTGAAGATCACGCTGCCGCCGATGCCCGTCAGCAGGCCAAGACTGTAGATGATGTTCCACACGGGTGCCACCACCGCCAGTGCCGCCGTGCCGTCCGGGCCGTGATACTGTCCCACCATGGCCATATCCACCATGCCGTAGATGCTGGAGATCAGCGCACTGCCGAAGGCCGCCGACAGGTATTTGAAATATAGGGGCTTGATCCTGCCGTTGAGAAGATCCATATCCGTTCACACTCCTTTTGATGTATACGCAAAAAAGCCGGACAAGGACAGGCATTTCAGCCTGCGCCTTATCCGGCTGCCGTTTCTTTGAACGACCCGCCCTCCGAGAGATCAAGCGGTATGGTACTATATGCCCCGGGAAATGTCAAGGCTGCCTTTTCAAAACAATTCGTGCAATGCGGAGGGTTCTGTGGTAGAATAGAGCTATCAAGAACACAGGAGGATCAGCACATGAGCGCAGCCAACAGCCATCCGGAGCGGCAGATCCGCCCTCTGACGGAATCGGACATGGATGCCTATCTGGATATTTACCTCAACTCCTATCCGGCGTACAAATCGCTGGATGCCGAATGCCGCCGGCACTATCGGGAAAAGCACCTGCTGGAGCTGCGGGAAGACCGTCAGGTGCAGACGGTGGGGCTTTTCGAAGACGGTACCCTGATCGCCACCATGAAGCTGATCCTGTTTTCCATGAATTTCTTCGGTAAAATGCAGCTCGCCTGCGGCCTGATGGCGCTGGAGGTACATCCGCTTCATAAGAAAAAGGGAGCGGCGCTGACGATGGTACGGTATTTTGAAGACTATGCCCGGCGCAGCGGTGCGCTGCTGACGCTGCTGCTGCCGTTCCAGATCGGCTTTTACCGGCGGATGGGCTATGGTTTTGCCGGAAAACTCTATGAATACCATCTGCCTACGGCGGTGCTGCCCAAGCCGGATCACGAGGCGCGGAAGCACCTGCGACTGATGCAGCCGGAGGATTTTGACGAGGCGCTGGCCTGCCACAGCCGCTTCGCGGCGAAAAATCACGGCATGGTGGAGAAATTTGAGGAGGAAGTCCGGGGCGCGCGGGATGACATTCAGGTGCGGCGCATCGGCTACTATGCAGACGGCCGGCTGAAGGGCTACGCCGCCTACCGCTTTGAAAGCGCCAGCGCCAGCAACTATACCCAAAACCGCCTGAGTGTGGAGGAGCTGGTCTATGAGGACGGAGCCATCCTGCGGGCATTGCTGGGCGCGCTGAAATTACAGGAGGATCTGGCGCAAACGGTGATCCTCCGTACCGGCGAGGAGGATTTTCATCATCTGCTGGAGGATCCGCAGGACGTATCGAAAAACTATATGGATTACGGTTTTTTGCAGACCAATGTCTCTGCCGTCGGCACCATGTTCAAGCTGGTGGACGCGGAAGAATTTGTAGAAAAAACCGCGTATCGCACCTTCCCCGCCGGAACGATGACTGCGGAATTCCGCTATCGGGACGAGATGGCGAACTGCGAAAAGAGCCTGCGCATCGCTTTTTCGGATGGCCGCTGGGCGGTGGCCGCGGCGAACAGCGAAACAGATGTGACCGTTTTCTGCCGTCAGGGGGAGCTGGCCTCGCTGCTGATGGGCTCCTGCGAATTGGAGGGAATGCTGCGGCTGGGGGCTGTCACCGCCGACAATGACGCAAAAGCCCGCCGGTTGGCTGGCCTTCTTCACTATGGACAGAAACCTTGGCTGAACGCGGATTATTGAGCTTCCGCACTGAGAGGCGCTGGCGGGTCACGGAAAAAGTGAAAGAATTCCGGAAAAACCGGCTGTTTTGGTACCAAAACAGCCGGTTTTCTTATGCGTATTTTTCATAAAATCCATAGAAACCATTGATATATTCAAATTCCCAGCCGTGTTTTTGGGCAACTCTACAGGGACGTACCGTCCAAAACAAATTGCCGGAAAAGGCGCACCGCCGGGGATTGAAAAGCGCGGTCGTCGCTGATCATGTAGAAGTTTCGTTCCCATACAGGGCGGACGATCTGCAGGATCTTGACGTCCAGCCGCAGCAGCATCTCCATATAGGGAACCACCGCAATGCCGAAGCCGTGAGCCACCAGACCGGCGATCACCTGATCCTCCTCTGTTTCATAGGCGATGTGGGGACGTTCGCCGATTTGATCAAAGAGACCGTCGATCACGTCCCGCAGGCCGCTGCCCTTGCTGAAATACACTTGGGGATAAGGCAGTGTGTCCGCCAGATCCACCGTGTGCAGTCGAGCCAGTGGATGATTCCGGGGAACGATCAGCACCAGATCCTGCTGCTCCACGGGAATAGAGGTCAGTCCCATTTCCGGCGCGGCCTTGGAGGCAAACACAAGGTCGTACCGATGCGCCAGCAGCCCCGCTAAAAGCTGACTGGTAACGCCGGTGTGAAAGGTAAAGCGGATGTTCTTCTCCGGATTGGCCGCCAGAAAGCGGGAGGCCAGACCCGGTACGAAATCCACCCCCAGCGTCCGCAGCAGTCCAAGGCGGATCACACCCTCGCCCCGTCCCACACGGCGCAGGGCATCCACTCCGTCGTCCAGAGTGGCAAGCGTCTGTTGGGCGCAGGTCAGAAACTGCTCACCGAAATGGGTCAGTGCTACGTTGCGGCCCCGCTTTTCAAACAGGGGGACCCCCAGCTCCCCCTCCATCTGGGCGATGGCGTGGCTGAGACTGGGCTGCGTAATGCACAGCTGCTCTGCCGCACGGGTATAGTGCTGGGTATGCGCCAATTCCACAAAATACCGCAAATGCAACAAATTCATATGGCCCACCCTCTCTTTCTTTGCACCAAGTATACAACAAATCATAAAAGAAATCTATGGTTTTTATGGAAAAAAATGATTTGTTAATTCTTTGGCATTGCGGTACAGTGAAGCCAGACAGCAAAAGCCGCCGCACAGACGGCGGAGAAAAAGGAGGCGGCAAGCGTGCATCTCTCAGGAACCACCACCATGCTGGGGCTGATGGGTACCCCGGTGGGGCATTCCAAATCCCCGGCCATGTATAACCACTGCTTCGCCAAATACGGACTGGACTGGGCATATCTGGCTTTTGACGTGACGCAGGAGCAGGCGGGCGCGGCGGTACAGGCCATCCGCACATTGCACATGCGGGGCGCCAACGTGACCATGCCCTGCAAGAGTGCGGTGATCCCTCATCTGGACAAGCTGTCGCCGGAGGCGCGGGCCATCGGCGCGGTGAATGTCATCGTCAACGACGACGGCGTGCTGACCGGCCACAACACCGATGGCGTGGGCTTTGTCCGCAACCTCCGTGAGCACGGCGTGGAGGTAAAGGGCAAGCGTCTGGTGGTGCTGGGCGCAGGCGGCGCGGCTACCGCCATCTGCGTGCAGGCGGCGCTGGACGGCGCGGCGAAGATCGCCATTTTCAACCGAGACGATGAGTTCTATCCCAATGGCCGGCGCACCGTGGAGAAGCTGGCGCAGTCCGTACCCAGCTGCAAGGCGTCTATTTGTCCGCTGGAGGATAGCGCGGCGCTGTCCGAAGCGGTAAAGCGCTGCGATATTCTGGTGAACGCCACCAAGGTGGGCATGAAGCCGTTGGACGGCGAGACCTTGATCGACCCGGCGCTGTTTCGTGCCGGTCTGGTGGTGGCGGACACGGTATATAACCCCCGCGAGACCCGCATGATCCAGGAGGCGAAGGCGGCGGGCTGCAAGGCCGCCGTGGGCGGCATCGGCATGCTGCTGTGGCAGGGTGTGGCAGCCTTCAAGCTGTTTACCGGCAAGGATATGCCCGCGCAGGAAGTGCTGGAGAAGTTCTTCTCCTGACAGAATTTGAGAAAGTAGGTGCGACGATGAAATTCCCGACCATGTTTTCTCCCGTGCAGATCGGCACGGTGACGGTCCCCAACCGCTTTGTGGTACCACCGATGGGCAACAACCTTGCCAACACCGACGGCACCCTCAGCGACCGCTCCCTGTCCTACTATCAGGCACGAGCCAAGGGTGGCTTCGGTCTCATCACCATCGAGTCCACAGTGGTATATCAGGAGGCCAAGGGTGGTCCCCGGAAGCCCTGCCTGTTCTCCGACGATACGGTGGAAAGCTTCCGCCGCGTGGCGGACGCCTGCCACAGCTACGGCGCCAAGGTCTCCATTCAGCTGCAGCATGCCGGTCCTGAGGGGAACTCCGCTCTGACTGGCTATCCCCTGAAGGCTGCCAGTGCCATGCCTGCCTCGGCGGGACGGGAGATCCCGGAGGCGGTGTCCAATGAGGAGCTCTATCGCATCATCGAGTGCTACGGCGACGCGGCGCGCCGGGCGCAGCAGGCCGGTATCGACATGGTAGAGGTACACTGCGCCCACGGGTATCTGGTCAGCACCTTTATCTCCCAGCGTACCAACAACCGTACCGATGAGTTCGGCGGCTGCTTTGAGAACCGGATGCGCCTGCCCCGGCTCATCATTGAAAATATCCGCCGCAAGACCGGCGGCAGCCTGCCCATCCTGTGCCGCATCAACGCTTGCGATGAGGTGGAGGGCGGCCAGAGCGTGCAGGACGCGGCGGCGGTGGCGGCCTATCTGGAGCAGGAGTGCGGCGTGGATGCCCTGCATGTGACCCGTGCCGTCCACCTCCATGACGAGTTCATGTGGGCGCCCGGCGTTACCCACGGCGGCTTCAACGCCGATCTGGTGACCGAGATCAAGCGGGCGGTATCCGTCCCTGTCATCGCCGTGGGCCGCTTTACCGAACCCCAGTATGCCGAGCTGCTGGTAAAGCAGGGCAGAGCCGATCTCATTGCCTTCGGCCGCCAGAGCATCGCCGATCCCGAGCTGCCTGCCAAGGCGCGGAACGGGCAGCTGGAAACGCTGGCGCCCTGCATCGGCTGTCTGCTGGGCTGTGTCCCCAACATGTTTGCCGGCAAGCCCATCACTTGCGCGGTGAATCCCTGCGTGGGCCGTGAAGATCAACTGATGCCCGCCCCGGAGAAGAAGCGTGTCACCGTGGTGGGCGGAGGCCCCGGCGGCCTGTACGCCGCGTGGGCCTGTGCCGTCCGCGGCCATCAGGTAACACTGGTAGAGAAGACCAATGAGCTGGGCGGCAACTTCCGCATTGCCGCCTATCCCACCGGCAAGGGTCAGCTGACCGAAGCCATCCGCTCCCTGATCGTCAAGTGCCGTCTGGCGGGTGTCGATCTGCGCTGCGGCGTGGAGGCAGATGAATTGCTGCTGCGTTCTCTTGCCCCCGATGCCATCGTTCTGGCTACAGGCGCTACGCCGTTGATCCTGCCCATTCCCGGTCTCGGCGGCTGCGGTTATGTGACCGCGCAGGACATGCTGGACGGCAAGGCTCCCATGGGCGGAAGCGTTCTGGTGGTGGGCGGCGGCATGGTAGGCTGCGAAGCCGCCGAATATCTGGCCGAGCGCGGCCACCGGGTCGCGGTCATTGAGATGAAGGATGTCATCGCCGCCGATGTAACGCCGGAGAACCGCCGCTACATGTTCAAGAACTTTGAGGAAAATCATGTGCTGCTGTGTCCCGGTGCCAAGGTGACCCGGTTCTATCCCGACGGCGTGGATTACGTCCTGGCGGACGGCACCGCCGGTTCCCTGCGGGGCTATGACAACATCGTGCTGGCCATGGGCTCCCGTTCCAACACCGCACTGAAGGAGACCTGCGAAAAGGTAGCCGGTCAGGTGCTGGTCATCGGCGAGGCCGCCAAGGCGCCCGGCAATGCCGTGCTGGCCACCGGCGACGCGCTGGAAGCCGCGCTGAAGATCTGAGCTGAACCATTACCGCCGGTCAGCAGGCGGATCGGTGAGCCGCAGGAGGTAGCCAACGCCTTCCTGTTTTTGGCCAGCGACTTGGCCAGCTATGTGACAGGCACCGTCCTCTCCGTGGACGGTGCGGCGCAGACCTGATCCCCGCAGCCGGCAAGACGCCTCTGTTTTCTCCCCTATCTCTGTATCCGGAAAGGAGCGGCTGCAGAAGCATCCGCTTCTTTCCCGTTTTTTGCGCACCGCCTGCTGACAAATCCGGAAATATGTGGTATACTCAACCATAAAGCAGTAAGGAGGCTTACGGAAAATGGCAGAATATGAGATCGTTTTGGAATCCATAACACCCTGCGGCGGCTCGAAGTACGCCGTCCGCAGTATTATCGAAGCGGAGGCGGAAAGTCCGGAGGCCTATGTGGAGCAGCATAAGCGCTTCCCGATCCGGGAGGTCAGCCGGACCGCCGATGGCAGTGTGGTCATTACCACCGGCAATGAAAGCGGGTATATCGACCGTTATACCTTCACCGAGTAACGGACAAAGGACAAAAAGCTGTCCGGAGCAATGCTCCGGACAGCTTTTTGCATCCTTCGCACCGGAAGAAGAACCCGGTGAAAAGCTGATGCGGAGAATGTCCTTTTCGCCCAACTGCGGAAAGAAAAACCGCGAAAAAAGCGGAATTAACGAAAAACAAGTAATTTTGAAAAACGCACCGTGACCGCTTAGTGCAAAAATCGACCAAAAGCGGATGGAAAAGCGCGTTAAGAAACCGATAAAATATGTTGCTGAAATTAACAAAAACCATATAAAATCAGTGAAAAGAAAAAGAGAAACGTGATAAAACCGCGCAAAAACGCCCCGAAATTGGAGAAAAGAGAGAATCTGCGGTTCATAATTTGTTCAAAATTACCTGTTCCGGTGGTTGCTGAAATATTGACAACCGCCCTGAAAAAAGTTAAGATGAGGACACCATAAATCATGAGGAGGTAAATCTCATAATGGAAAAGAAAAGCACAAAGATTGCGTACTTCGTTGCGCTGGGTGTCTTTGTCGTGCTGCTGATCGTTCTCGGCATCGCGTATAAGGGCGCTCCCCTGCCCACCTTCGGTGAGGGCGAGGATGCGGTGACCGCCGCCACTCCCTTTGCCGGAACCT
>CAKTKM010000057.1 GCA_934569425.1 uncultured Oscillospiraceae bacterium | reverse complement strand
AGCGATCTATCGGAAAATGTCCCGCCTGCGCTCCCTGGGGAGAAAGTGAGAGCGCAGGCGGAGGTAGGGGGAAAGCGTTGGTTACTTCGCAGCAGGTTCCGCGGTCTGCTGCGGCTGCTCCGCGGCGGGAGTCTCCAGCTACCGGCCCATGTCCCGCACACCGGCAAGCTCCATGTCCAGATGGACGTATTTGTCACATTTGGATCGGGCGTCGGTCTCCAGGATCACCGGCACATGAAGACGGTCTCCCTCAGCAAAGGCGATGTCCATGACCTTTCGCATATAGCCCTGTCCCTGATATGCTTCCCGCACGCAGACAAGTCCCACGAAGAGATAGGGCTTCTTCTCCTTATCCATGCGGCTCTGGAGGATATTACGCCCCGCTTCACGGCCACGCCGAAGCCCACAAGCCGCTTCAGGCTGGAATTGCGCAGCATCCCCTGCGCAACAGGCCACACGGTCTTGAGCCCCAGCTTCTCTCCCGGCAGCTTATAGGCGATGTAGCCCTCGCCGCGCCGGCTTGTGGTGTGGAGAAAGCCGCCCCGCAGCATCCCCCGCACATAGGCGCAGATATATTCCTCCGTGGCAGCCTTGCCGGAAAAGGCGGCCGTCATTCCCGTTTCCTGTCCGTAGTCGTAATAGCCAAAGGCGTGGCCAATGTCGTGGATCGCCGTTTCATCCAGTGTTGTGACCTTTCATGTCAAGATGCCAAGGTGTCTATCCGGTGTGCATTTGTAAAAATGGTGCCGATAAACTGTCCTCCCCCCTTGAGAAGTAACCGTTCGGTAACTATAATGGCAGTTACCAATTGGTTACCGCAATAAGGAGGCAGAGCATGGCTGGAGAAACAAAGGAACGGATTTTGGAAACGGCGCTGGCGTTATTTGCACAAAACGGCTACCTTGGAACATCTATGAATGATATTGCCGCACAGCTGGGATTTACGAAGGCCGCCCTGTATAAGCACTATCGCAGCAAGCAGGAGATCCTGGATAAAATCGTAGACCGCATGAATGAAACGGATCATGCCCGTGCCGCGGCATATGAGATGCCGGAGACGGAGCCGGGCAGCTTTGCGGAGGCGTATCTTCACACGCCGGTCAGCCGGATCCGCGCGTACAGTATGGCGCAGTTTGACCATTGGACAAAAGACCCCTTTTCCTCCCATTTCCGCAAGATGCTGACGCTGGAGCAATACCGTGACCCCAAGCTGGCACAGCTCCATCATGATTATCTCGCAGGCGGACCTCTGGCATACATGTCGGCCATCTTCCGCCGGATGACGGACTCCGATGCGGCCGCCATGCAGCTGGCGCTGGAATTCTATGGGCCGATATACCTGCTTTACAGCGTTTATGACGGAACGGAGGATCCGGAGTCCGTTTCTTCCCTGCTGGAGACACACATTGACTGCTTTATCGCCAAAGTAGAATCCAGCCGCCATTTTTATTCAGGAGTGTGATGCGAAAATGAAACTCTATTTTGGAAATGCCGTCACAACGGCGACGACCTTGATGATACTCGCTCTGCTGGGCTTTATCGGCTATTCGGCTCTGAACCACACAAGCATTCCCTATTGGGGACGCAGAAGTGCTGTGGTGCTGGTATTCGGCCTTGTGATCTGCTGCTTCGCGGCAGCACGGGACGGTCTGGACAAGACCATCCAGCACGCCATCGACGGAAGCTGTGCGCCGGGGTTGTTTCCGCTGGTCAGCGTTCCCACCATCGTCGGCTGCATCGGCGCATTGCTGATCGTCGCTGCCGCCATTGCCACACCCATCGCAAAAACCCAGCGAATGCGTGAGGTCTGGTTCTACGTCATGTCCGGCGGCGCGCTGCTGAAGATCGTGACCATGGAGATCGCGCGGATCCTCCTCTGAAGCGAAAGACTTGTTTCTGCGCCGGAGCCGCACAGCCTTCGGCGCGTAAAAAACAGCATTCGGGAAGCGGGCAAACCGGTGCATGTTCAGGTTCCCCCCTCACTCAGGCAAAAAAGTCACTGAAACCGCAGGTTCCAGTGACTTTTTTGTTTCTTCCGGGTATTGCGGCTCGCTGCCGGGCGGCAGGGTCTTTTCTTTCGCAGCACGCTGCGCGGCATCAGCGCCAGCCGTACTTAGCCTCGTCCAAAGCCTCCCCGTATTCCTCCTCCGTTTCGTAATCCTCCGGATCAAGATCATATTCAGAGCCGTCCTCGCAGGTATCGCGCCAGCCGTACTTAGCCTCCTCCAAGGCCTCCTCGTATTCCTCCTCTGTTTCGTAGTCCTCCGGATCGAGAGCATATTCAGAGCCGTCCTCGCAAAGGCTTCGCCAATGATAACGGTCATGGGATGCACCAGTATTCCTTTTACCGGGCTTTGTGCATTCCTGGAATATCTGATAGGCAATAAACTGTTCCCCGCTGTCAACCCTTCCATCATGGTTAAAATCAAACAGGCTGCCAAATAATCCGCCCTTCTTTGCCATACTCTCCCTCCTTCAAAAAGCTTTTCTGCTTTTCCCTGCTCTGTCCGTAAAATGCCGCGATCGCGGTTTTTACCCATTCGCACCGGCAATGGCGTCCGCCATGCGGGTCAGCCCGGTTTCGATGAGACTGCGGGGCATGGCCAGATTCAAACGGACATAACCCGCCGCGTTGCCCACAAACATACCGTCGCCGCCCTCCAGCAGTACGCCCGCCCTGTTGGCGAAGAAGTCCTGCATATCGGTGCTCTCCGGCAGGCACCTGCTCAGATCCACCCAGGCAAGATAGGTGGCCTCCGGGATATACGCCACCGCCTTGGGCAGCTTGCGGGCAAAGAAGTCCTTCACAAAGGCAAAATTGCCATCCAGATATTCCTTCAGCGCCTCGTGCCACGCACTGCCGTGCTCATAGGCGGCCTTGGCCGCTGTCAGGGACATGGGATTCACAATGCCGCCCAGCTTATCCCGCCCCCTGAACCGATCCCGGAGCGCCTTATCCCGAATGATGACATTGGAGAAGGCCAGCCCCGCCAGATTGAAGGTCTTGCTGGGCGCCATGCAGGTGATAAGCTTGGGATAGTCACCCATGACCTTGGCCGTAGGGATATGGCGGCGGCCGCAGCGGATCAGGTCACAGTGGATCTCATCGGACACCACCCACAGGTTATACTTCCGCATGATCTCTCCGGCACGGCGCAGCTCCTCCTCCGTCCACATGCGGCCGGTGGGGTTCTGGGGATTGCACCAGAAGACCAGCTTGCAGGCGGGATCGGCGCACTGCTTCTCAAAGTCCGCAAAATCCAGCTCAAAGGTGCCATCAGCCTTTTTGCGGAGCGGAGAGGTCAGCACATCCACACCGGCATACCGCGCCGCGTTGGCAAAGCTGCCGTAAGCAGGAGTGTTTACCAGCACCTTCTCGCCGCCGGTACACAGGATCTCCGCCAGCTGATACAGGGCGGGGACGATGCCCGGCGTTATGCACAACTGCTCCCGGGGAAAGCTCCAATCATAATGATCTCTGCACCACCGGGAAAAGGCATTGTAATACCCGTCATCAAACAGGCCGGTGTAGCCGAAGATCCGGCGGTCGATGCGGCTGCGGAGGGCGTCCAGAATTTCCGGCGCCACGCCGAACTCCATATCCGCCACCCACATGCGGATAAACTCCTCATCCTTGTAGGGAAACACCTTCTCGGGACCGGCACGGAAAAGACTGCCCCGGAAGCCGTCGGTATTTACGGCATTGGTATGGCGGCGGTCGATAATCTCGTCAAAGTTGTAGGTCATAGCAAGCTCTCCTTTCTATTGCAGCGATGGCCGCACACAAGGCCTGCGGAAGTTCGGTTTTCGCCGGGGTCGTCCCCCGTATCTTCCGCGTTTTCTCCCGTATAGTATACCATTCCTTCGCGCTCCTTGCAATCTCTCCCGCCTTTGTTTCCAACAGTCCGTCCGGTTGCTGATGCCGGTGCCGGACAGGACGCTTTTTGACCGCACAGGCACCGCCGCTACCTGCGGAGATTTTCCGCCGTCTCCCCCTTTGGAGCGCTTTACAATACCCGCAAAAATTGGTAAAATAAAAAGCAACAATCTTCCTATCGCCATGCCCCACTGTTTCCTTTCTCCGTGAGACCTGTGGGGTATCCGCGATCCAATGAACCACCGCCCTCCCGCGGGGAAGGAGACCTCACGATGAAAAAAATCACCCGATCTCTGCGCGGCACACTTGCCATCCTTCTGCTGCTGGGCATGGTGCTCTGTGCCGCCGCCTGCCAGCAGAAAGCCGAATATCCCACTGTCTCCGAAGCAGTGGGACCACAACCCGCCGGTGAAATTATCCCCGCCGTGGACCGGCAGGCACAGCTGGAGGCCGCGAAAAAGGAAAATCCCGACGCCGTGGCGTGGCTGTATATGCCCGGCGCGGAGGTGGACGACCCCGTAATGCAGGCGGAGGACAACGGCTACTACCTGCAGCGGGATGAAAGCGGCAATTTCAGCGAGTGGGGCTGCTATTACGCCAGTTGTGAGAATCATCTGACCAGCCGGAGCAAGCTGGATAAAAACACCGTTATCTTCGGTCACTCCGCCGGCAACTGTGATCCGGACGGCCCCAAATTCACCAAGCTCCACCGCTATATGGACGCGCGCTATGTGCAGGAAAATCCCTATATCTACCTTTCCGTACAGGGGGAGAATCTGGTCTTTCAGATCACCGCCCTGTTCATCACGGACATCAGTTTTGACTACATCGCCCCCGATCCCGCCGGAGAGAAGCTGACCGAACTCTTGGCGCAGGTGGCGCGGAAGAACTGGCTGGTCTTCGATGATGTCACCTTCGGGCCGGAGGACACGATCCTGACGCTCTCCACCTGCTGCCGGAAGTATGACATGAACAATACCGGCGATCAACGGCTGGTGGTCATGGCAAAGCTGCTGCCGGAGGGGGCGGCGGCGCAGGAGCTCACCGTGCGCCTTGCCGCCGCGCCGGAGATGCCTTGAGGGGCTACCGTTATGAAACAGCCTTCGTTTCCGGACTCTCCGCACTCATTGATGGGGAGTAACCGCCATGCACTTTGTTGATGCCAAGGGGATACTGACCGGCAGCGGCGGCTATTGCGGTATGAACATTTACCGCGGCTGTTCCCATGGATGCATTTACTGCGACAGCAGGAGCCGTTGCTATCAGTTTACCCATCCTTTTGAAGACATTGAGATCAAGCAAAACGCCCCCACGCTTCTGGAGTACGCACTCCGCTCCAAGCGAAAAAAGTGTATGATCGCCACAGGCTCCATGTCCGACCCATATATGCATTGTGAGAAGGCTCTCGGGCTGACCAGAAAATGTCTTGCGGTCATCCTGCGCTATGGCTTCGGGGCAACGCTTCTGACGAAATCAGATCTGGTGCTGCGGGACATCGACCTGCTATCTGAGATCAACCGGACAGCCAAATGCGTGGTACAGATGACCCTGACCACATTTGACGACGCCCTCTGCCGGATCGTGGAGCCAAACGTCTGCCCCACAAGCCGCCGCATCGAGGTACTGGCGGAAATGCAGCGGCAGGGCATCCCCACGGTGGTCTGGCTGACGCCGATCCTCCCCTTTCTCAACGACACAGAGGAAAACATCAGGGGGATCCTGAATGCCTGTCTCCGCGTGGGCGTCAAGGGTATTATCTGCTTTGACATGGGGCTGACGCTGCGGGAGGGCGATCGCGAGTATTACTACGCCGCTCTGGACAGGCACTTTCCCGGAATGAAGCAGCGGTATATCCAGCGCTACGGCACCGCCTACACGCTGCCCAGCCCCAAGGCAAAGGAGCTTATGGCCTTATTCCGAATCACCTGCCGGGAGCATAATATTCTCTGCACACCGGATGACTGCTTTGCGTATCTGCGCGACTTCCCCGAGCCATACCCGCAGACCAGTCTTTTCTAACACCTATTCGGGATCGGCGGACGTAGCGGAAAAGCTGCCCGAAACGGATCTGAATAATTCAGCCCCTAAGGGGCTGCGTCTCACAAGAAAGGAATGTTCACCATGAAAGTCTTACTGATCAACGGAAGCCCAAGAGCCGGCGGCAACACCTCTATTGCACTGGCGGAAATGCAGAAAATATTTGTGGAGGAGGGTGTGACCACGGAGCTGGTACAGGTCGGCGGCAAGGCGGTGCGGGGCTGCATTGCCTGCAACCGCTGCACGGAACTGGGCAAATGCGTATTCGATGATGTGGTCAACGAACTGGCGCCCAAATTTGAAGCAGCGGACGGACTTGTTGTGGCAAGCCCCGTCTATTACGCCTCCGCCAACGCCACATTGATCGCTGTGCTGGATCGGCTTTTCTACAGTACCGGCTTCGACAAAACTATGAAGGTAGGCGCCAGCGTGGTCTGTGCCAGACGCGGCGGCTGTTCGGCTACCTTTGATGGGCTGAATAAGTATTTCGCCATCTCCGGAATGCCGGTGGCCTCCAGCCAATACTGGAACTCCATCCACGGCCGCGCGGCGGGAGAGGCGGGCGCAGACGAAGAAGGTCTGCAAACCATGCGGGTGCTGGCGCGGAATATGGTGTTCCTCATGAAGAGTATCGCGCTGGGCAAAGAGCAGTTCGGTCTGCCGAAAACCGAGGCGCATGTGTGGACACACTTCATTCGATAGGTGGGAGAGAACCCATGACAAAGATCTTATTCGTTTGCCACGGCAACATCTGCCGCAGTCCCATGGCGGAATTTGTGATGAAGGATCTGGTGAGAAAAGCAGGACTTTCCCACCAGTTTCAGATCGACTCGGCTGCCACCAGCCGCGAGGAGATCGGCAATCCGGTCTATCCCCCGGCGCGGCGGAAGCTGGCAGAGCACGGGATCGCCTGCGGCGGTCATGCCGCGCGGCAGCTGACGCCCCAGGACTACGCCGCGTATGACCTGCTCATCGGCATGGACAGCGCCAACCTGCGGAATATGCGGCGCATCTGCGGCGGCGATCCGGACGGCAAGCTTCATCTGCTGCTGGATTACACAAACTACCCCGGTGACGTGGCCGACCCGTGGTACACCGGCGATTTCGAGTCGACCTGGCGGGATGTGCTGTCCGGCTGCACAGAGCTGCTGCATCAGCTGACCGAAAAACCTGCCTCAATAACCTGATCTCGCAAAAACGCTCTCTGCTTCCTTTTTTCGGGCAAGCAGAGAGCGTTTTTATCCATAATGCCGGACAGCCGTGCAGCTGTTCCGTGACATAAGCGCCGGTTCAGATCTTCCGAAATTGAACCGTCTGCTGTTTCATGGAGATTTTTCCCACCTCATAGCCGTGATCCATCAGTTCCTTCTTGTATCGCAGGAAGGAATGATCCAACGGGAGCCCGGCGATCTGCTCGATCTCCTGATATGTCAGCGCAAAGCTGTCTGTCCCGTGCGCTTCGATCCAACTCCAGAGTTTTTCGTATTTGCTCATACTGGCTGCCTCTCCATTTTTGTCTTGTGGGCCGGGCGCTGTGATCCTGTGCTTTCCTCAGGGCTTCCGCTCTGCCAGCGCTAAAAACTTTTTATCGGACTGGATCCCCTGCGTGACAAACGCGCCATCCCGGAACAATGCGTAAGTGGTCACCGGTGCGGGGACGTTCTGTGCTTCCTCCCTGCTGGTGATATGGATCACCTTCAGGGGGATCCCGTGTTCTTTCGCCGTCTCCTCTACCTTGGGAACCCAATAGCAGGTAAACGGGCATTGATCGGTATAATAGAGAAGAAATCCGTTCTCCTGCACCCTCGGCTGCTTGGCGCAGGGCTTAAACTGCGGCGGCTCCGCACCGGGGACAAGCGGCAGATACAGCAGTGTGATGCCGCAGCTGGAGGTGTCCGCCACGGAAAAGCCCTTATACGCCAGAAATTTCGGATCAGATAGGAATTCGCGCTTTCGCCCCTCGGCGGACAAAATGCAAATGCCCTTTTTGTCCTGCTCTCTGGCATCACGGATGCACTCCTCCAGCAGGTCGTTGGCATGTCCATGCCCCTTCAGGGAGCCGGAGACCCACAGGCAGTTGATGTAGAGGTACCCATCGGCCTCGATCGGCACCCACGCCTTCTCCGCGGGAATGTATTCAATGAAGCACTTGCCCCGTTCCTCGCTCCGGTAGAAGACAAGCCCCTCGTCAAAGCGCTGCTTGAGCCACTCCTTTTTCAGCAGGCTCTGCTTGCCGGACATGGCACAGCAGATATGCTCCTTGTCAATATTGTCTCTTGTGATTCGGATGTAGTTCATGTAGCATACACCTCCGGATTTCTGATTTCTCGCAATGTGGTGCCCGCAAGCCACGTTCGCTTCTGCCGCGAAGTCCGCGCTGCCGCGCTGATTCATTTCTTGCCTATTTTACCATGTGCTCCCGCAAAACACAAGCGCGCCGGCATATTCGCATGATCCGTTTTCCCGTTTGGCTCTCTCGATGTCATTTTCTGCATACTGAAACATGCCCTCTGCTGCCATGTATTTCGCTTCACAGCAAAAAAGCGGCCTGTGGCCGCTTTTTTGCTGTGGTTTTTTTATTCCTCCCGCTTGCGCTTCAGCAGCGTCAC
>CAKTKM010000056.1 GCA_934569425.1 uncultured Oscillospiraceae bacterium | reverse complement strand
TGTCTGGAATATGTGGTGGCCAGCGGCACCGGCAAAAACGGCCAGGTGGCGGGCTACCGCATCGGCGGCAAGACCGGCACGGCCGACAAGGGACAGACCGGCGACGTGGTGGTGTCCTTTCTGTGCTTTGCGCCGGCGGACGATCCCCAGATCATGATGCTCATTACCATGGATACCCCCAGCCGCGCCACCGGCACCTATGTGTCCGGCGGCAACATGGTGGCGCCCTATTCCAGCGCCATTATGTCGGAGATCCTGCCCTATCTGGGCATTGAGCCCAGCTACAGCGCCGAGGAGCTGATGGGCGTGGATACCACCGTCCCCAACGTCATCGGTATGACGGTGGAGGAGGCCAAGGAGCGTATGAAGGAGCGGGGCTTCACCTGCAAGGTGGAGGGCGACGGCGAGAGCATCACCGATCAGACGCCCGTTGGCGGCGCCATTATTCCCGGCAAATCCACGGTAGTCCTGTATGCCGGAACGGAGAAACCGGATAAGATGTGTAAGGTACCCTCTCTGGTGGGGCGCACCGCCGCCGAGGCCAACACCGCTGTCGCCAACGCCGGGCTTCTGATCCGCTTTACCGGCACCACCAGCTCGGAATCCAGCACCGTTCTGGTGTTCAGTCAGGAGCTGGAGGCGGGAACCGAGGTACCCGCCGGAACCGTCGTGACCGTGCGGCTGGGCGACACCACCGTGCGGGACTGACCGCAGGATCTGCCCAAAAGTTGGCAGTTTCTCCCATTCCGTTTGCGTTTTCTGCCTGCTATACTGGGCAGCGGGCGGATCTGCCGCCTGAATACCGTGTCAAAGGAGATTTTTCCATGAAACTGAAGGATCTACTGCAAGGGCTGGACATTCTCTCCGTCACCGCCGATCCGGAACAGGAGATTACCGGCGTCAGCTACGACTCCCGCACCACCGAAGCGGGCAGCGTGTTCGTGGCCATCAGCGGAGAGGCTGTGGACGGCCACCGGTTCATCCCCATGGCGCTGGAAAAGGGCGCCGTCTGCGTGGTCTGCCAGCAGATCCCGGAGGGCGGCGCGCCCTATGTTCAGGTGCCGGACTCCCGCAAGGCGCTGGCGCTGATGGCGGGCAACTGGTTCGATCATCCCGCCAGGGAGATGACCATGGTCGGCGTTACCGGCACCAGCGGCAAAACCACCTCCACCTATCTCATCAAGAGCATTCTGGAGCAGAAGGCCGGCGCCAAGGTGGGATTGGTAGGAACCATCCAGAACATGATCGGCGACAAGGCGCTGCATACCGAGCGCACCACGCCGGAATCCTTTGAGCTGCACCGCCTGTTCCGCCAAATGTCCGACGCCGGCTGCACCCATGTGGTGATGGAGGTCTCCTCCCACGCGCTGTCTCTGGATCGGGTCTACGGCATCCGCTTTGCCGTGGGCATCTTCACCAATCTCAGTCAGGATCATCTGGACTTTCATCACACCATGGAGGATTACTGCGACGCCAAGGCCATCCTCTTCGAGCGCTGCGACGTGGCCATCTACAACGCCGACGATCCGTGGCATGAGCGGATGCTGACCCACTGTCCCTGCCGCACCTTCAGCTACAGCGCCAAGGGTGAGGCGGATCTCAGCGCCCAAAACATCCGGCTGCACGCCGGCAGCGTGGACTATGACGCACAGGCGGATACCGACTGGGCGCATGTCCATGTGGGCATACCGGCCATGTTCACCGTATATAATACGCTGGACGCCATCGCCGCCTGCTGGAATCTGGGCGTACCCATCGGCGAGTGCGCCGACGCGCTGGCGCGAAACCACGGCGTGAAGGGGCGCATGGAGATCATCCCCACCCCCGGCCGTGACTTCACGGTTCTCAACGACTACGCCCACAAGCCCGACGCGCTGGAAAACGTACTGACATCGGTACGGGGCTTCGCCAAGGGGCGCACTGTGGTGGTGTTCGGCTGCGGCGGCGACCGTGACCGCACCAAGCGCCCCGTTATGGGCGAGATCGCCGCCCGGCTGGCGGATTTCACCATCGTTACCTCTGACAATCCCCGTACCGAGGAGCCTATGGCCATCATTCAGGACATTCTGGCCGGTATGAAGGGCTGCACCGCCTATGCCGTGGAGCCGGATCGGGTCAAGGCCATCCACTACGCCATGGATCACGCCCAGAGCGGCGATGTGATCGTGCTGGCCGGCAAGGGACACGAGGACTATCAGGAGATCGACCACCGCCACTACCACATGGATGAGCGGGAGATCGTGGCACAGCACCTGAAAGAGATGCGATAAACCGGAGAAAACGCCCCCTCACGGGGCAGAAGAAAGAGAGTCATTCACATGGAAATTATTCTGGCTGCCATCGTCAGCTTCATCGTCACCGCCGTGGTGGGGAAGTTTCTCATTCCCGCGCTGGTTCGCCTGAAGGCGGGACAGAGCATCAAGGAGATCGGTCCCAAGTGGCACATGACCAAGCAGGGTACCCCCACCATGGGCGGGCTGATGTTCATAATCGGCATCGGCGTGGCCATCGTCATCTGCGGCTGGCGGGGCATGCTGAACGGCAGCTTCCAGCATCTGTATGTGTATCTGTTTGCGCTGGTTTTCGGCGGCATTGGTTATATCGACGACTATCAGAAGGTGAAAAATCACCGCAACACCGGCCTGACCGCTCCGCAGAAGTTTCTTTTGCAGCTGGCGGCGGCGGTGGCCTTTCTGTGCCTGATGCGGTATGAGGGAATGTTGAGCCCCAACCTGTATATTCCCTTTTTCAACACCCATCTTGTGTTAAGCTGGGGCGTGTATCTGGTGTTTGCCGCCTTCGTCATCGTCGGCACCGTCAACGCCGTCAACATCACCGACGGCATCGATGGCCTGTCCAGCAGCGTCACGCTGCCGGTGGCGGCCTTCTTCACATGGGAGGGCTGTGGCTATATGCCGCAGCTGGTGGCAGCGGCGCTGCCGGTGTACTACTCCCAGCTGAGTATTTTCGGCGCGGCGCTGTTCGGCGGATTGCTGGGCTTCCTGCTGTATAACCACTATCCGGCCAAGGTGTTCATGGGCGACACCGGGTCGCTGTTTCTGGGCGGCGCCGTGGCGGCGCTGGCCTTTGCCTACGACATGCCGCTGGTGCTGATCCTTGTGGGCATCGTCTACATCTGCGAGACTCTGTCCGACATCCTTCAGGTGGGCTATTTCAAGCTGACCCACGGCAAGCGCATCTTCAAGATGGCGCCGCTGCACCACCACTTCGAGATGTGCGGCTGGAGCGAGCGGAAAGTGGTGGCGGTGTTCTCCACCGTGAGCCTTCTCTTCTGTCTGCTGGCCGTCTGGGCGGTAAGCGGACGGTTCGGCGTCATGTAAACCGCGATAACACGATCCCCGGTTCGCTTTGCTGACAGCTCCCCTTTCACAGGGGAGTCCATACCACCCCGCAGAAAGGAGGAACGTTCCATGCCCCAACATTCTCCGCAGCCCCCTGTGAAGCACGCGGAAAAAATGCGCCGCAAGGCCGTGGAGCAGAAGCATCTTCAGGCCGCCAAAAGCGGGCGGATCGACGTTCCCTTCCTGCTGCTGACGCTTTTGCTGACGGTCATCGGCCTTGTGATGCTGTTCTCCGCCAGCTTTCCCTCCGCCTATTACGAGACCGGAAGCCCCGCCTACTATCTGAAGCGGCAGGCCATCGCCGCGGCGGTAGGCTTTGGCTGCATGGTGTTTGCCGCCAAGTTCAACTATCAGCGCTGGCGGGGCGCGGCGCGGCTGGCACTGCTGATCTCGCTGTTTCTGCTGATGCTGGTGCTGATCCCCGGCATCGGCATCAGCCATAACAACGCCCGCCGCTGGCTGGGCGTGGACGGCGTCCTGACCTTCCAGCCCTCGGAGATCGCCAAGCTGGCGGTCATCCTCTACTTTGCCGACAGCATCTCCAAAAAGCGGGAGAAAATGCTGCTGTTCCGGGAGGGCGTCGTTCCGTACCTCGCCATTCTGGGCGTTCTTTCCATTCTGATGCTGCTGGAGCCGCACCTCTCCGGCACCATCCTCATCGTCGGCACCGGTGCCATTATGATGGCGGTGGGCGGCATGCAGAGCTGGCTCATCGGTGCCGGCGTCGGCGGCGTGGCCGCCGTGGCGGTGCTGTTTGTGAAGCTGGTGGAGGGCGGTATCATCTCCTACGGTGCCAGCCGCATTACCATGTGGCACGACCCATGGCTGGACACCAGCAACGACGGCTACCAGATGATCCAAAGCCTCATTGCCATCGGCTCCGGCGGACTGCTGGGCAAGGGTCTGGGCAAAGGCGTGCAGAAATTCATGTACCTGCCGGAGGAGCACAACGACTTTATCTTCGCCGTGGTGTGCGAGGAGCTGGGGCTTGTGGGAGCCTGCGTCATCATGCTGATCTTCGCCATGCTGCTGCTGCGGGGCTTCTGGATCGCCCTCCACGCCCGTGACCGGTTCGGCACGCTGCTGGTAGTGGGTATCATGACCCAGCTGGGTCTTCAGGTGTTCCTCAACATCGCGGTGGTCTCCGGTCTTGTGCCGGCCACCGGCATCTCCCTGCCCTTCTTCAGCTACGGCGGCACCGCGCTGGTGCTGCAGCTGGCGGAAATGGGGCTTGTGCTGAGCGTATCCCGGCAGATCCCCGCGCCGCGGAACGGTTAGGCTGATCTCTCCCAAAAAGGAGCTGTTTGATATGAACGTGATCTTTACCTGCGGCGGCACCGCCGGACATGTGAATCCCGCGCTGGCGCTGGCAGGCTATTTCCGGGAAAAGGATCCCGCCGTCCGTATCCTGTTCGTCGGCACCCCCAACGGCATGGAGCGGGGACTGGTGGAAAAGGCGGGCTATGACTTTGCGGCGGTGGAGGTCAGCAACTTTCACCGCTCCCTGTCCCCCGCCGGACTGCGCCACAATTTTAAGACTGCAAAGACCCTGATCTCCTCCCGCCGGGAGGCGGATGCCATCCTGCGCCAATTCCAGCCCGATCTGGTGGTTGGGACCGGCGGCTACGCCAGCTATCCGGCGGTAAAAGCCGCCGCGCGGCGGCATATCCCCACCGCTGTCCACGAGTCCAACATGATCCCCGGTCTGACCACCAGGCTGCTGGAAGGCTGTGTCAACTGCGTCATGGTGGGCTTTGAGGACTGCCGCCATCACTACAAGCATCCCGACAAGGTGGTGGTCACCGGTACGCCGGTGCGGGGCGATTTCTTCGACCTGACGAAGGCACAGGCACGGGAAAGGCTGGGCTATACCGATGATAAGCCGCTGGTGGTGTCCTTCTGGGGCAGTCTGGGGGCTTCCACCATGAACGAGCGGATGCTGGACTTCTTCCGGCGGGAGCAGGCGGAGGGCTATCCCTTCCACCACATCCACGCCGCCGGAAAGAGCGACTGGTCTCATATGTCCGGCGAGCTGACTCGTCTCGGCCTTGACAGTCCCCTGCTGGATGTGCGGCAGTACATCTACGACATGGCGGTGGTGATGGCCGCCGCCGATCTGGTCATCAGCCGTGCCGGCGCCAGCACCCTCAGCGAACTGACAGCGCTGGGCATGCCCACCGTTCTGGTTCCCTCCCCCTATGTGGTGGCCAACCATCAGGAGAAGAATGCCCGTATGCTGGAGCGTCACGGCGGCGCTGTGGTGCTGACCGAAGAGCAGGCCACCGGCGAGACGCTCTATGACGCCGCCAAGGGGATCCTGCAGGATCCCGCAAAGCACGCCGCCATGTCCAAGGCCATGGGGACGCTGGGCATTCCCGACGCCACGGAGCGGATCTATCAAACCCTTATGTCCCTGCTGTAACGGGGCAAGCTACGCCTTGCATAGGATGGGTAAAACCATGAAAGGCGGAGCGATATGTCTTATCTGCAAATTCGGGGCGGCCGTCCGCTGCAGGGGCAGCTGACGGTACAGCGCGCCAAAAACAGTGTGCTGCCGGTGCTGGCGGCCACACTGCTGTCCGGCGGAGCGTGCCGCATTGTGGACTGCCCCCATCTCAGCGATGTGGACACGGCGGCGGAGATCCTGCGGCATCTGGGCTGTCAGGCCGTCTGGCAGGGGCAAGACCTGCTGGTGGACACCACGTCCGTCACGCGCCACGACATTCCGGAAACGCTGATGCGGCAGATGCGGTCGTCGGTCATTTTTCTGGGCGCCATTCTCAGCCGCTGCGGACAGGCGGAGCTGTCCTATCCCGGCGGCTGCGAGCTGGGTCCCCGCCCCATTGATCTGCACCTGACCGCCCTGCGGGCGCTGGGCGCGGATATTCATGAGCTGGGCGGCAGCCTCCTGTGCCGGGCGGAGCGCCTGCGGGGCGCGGATATTCTGCTGACCATGCCCAGCGTGGGCGCCACGGAAAACGCCATGCTGGCCGCCTGCGGCGCCGAGGGCGTCACCGTGATCTCCAATGCCGCCCGGGAGCCGGAGATCGTGGATCTGCAAAACTTCCTGCAAAAGATCGGCGTGGACGTTCAGGGCGCCGGTACCTCCGCCATCACCGTACAGCCCGGCGGCGCGTATCACGGCTGCACACACCGCTGTATCGGCGACCGGATCGCGGCGGCTACATACCTGTGCGCGGCCGCCGCAGCAGGCGGGCAGGTAACCGTGCAGGGCGTGGACTACCGGCACCTTGCCACCGTCACCACGGCACTGGGGCAGGCGGGCTGCCATGTGACCTCCACGAACGATTCCGTCACGCTGAAAAGCGGCGGCGTCCTGCTGGGGATCCCGCCGGTACGCACCTCCCCCTACCCCGGCTTTCCCACCGACGCACAGGCGCTGCTGATGGCGGCGCTGCTGCGCTCGGCAGGCGCCACCATGCTGGTAGAGAACATGTTTGACAGCCGCTACCGCCATGTACCGGAGCTGCAGCGCATGGGGGCGGACATCCGTCTGGAGGGACGGGTGGCACTGATCTACGGCACACCGGCGCTCCACGGCGCGGCAGTGCGCTGCACCGACCTGCGGGGCGGGGCGGCACTGGTGATCGCGGCGCTGCAAACACCGGAAATCACACAAATACACGACATTTACCACATCCAACGGGGCTATCAGGACATCGCCGGCGACCTGCGGTCGCTGGGGGCGGACGTGACCACGGCGGAGGTGTAACGGATAAGAAAGGATACACTATGGCCAGACGACGCAGCTACACCCGCAAACGGCGGCAGGGACAGTTTTCGTTCCTGTATAAAATACTGATCTTTGTGGCCATTTGCGGCGCCATCGGCGTGGCGCTGGCGCTGTTTTTCAAGGTACAGACCATCACCGTCACCGGCAGCAGCCGCTACACCCCCCAGCAGATCATCGAGGCGGGCGGCATACAGGTGGGGGACAATATGTTCTTTTTGAACAAGTACCACACCGCCGAAAAGATCACCGCCGCCCTGCCCTATGTGGAGACGGTGCGGATCAGCCGCCAGCTGCCTGACACGCTGGTGGTGACGGTGACGGAGTGTACCGCCCCCGCCGCGATCTCGCAGGACGGCAAGCTGTGGCTGCTGTCCGGCGATGGAAAGATCGTAGACGTCAAATCCGGCGACGCCAAGAAATACGCACAGGTCAAGGGATTGTCCCTGATCGAGCCGCAGGTGGGCGCGGACATTCAGGTGCCGGAGGAGGAACAGTCCGCCTGCCGTCTGCTGCTGACGCTGCTGGGGCTGCTGCGGGAGAAGGACATGCTTTCCGACATCCAGTCCATTGACCTGAGCGACACCGCCATCGTCACCATGCGGTATCTGGACCGCTTTGATGTGACCTTCCGCTGGGACACGGACTTCTCCTACAAGCTGGACTATCTGCTGGCGGTGGTGGAGCGGCTGGAGGTCAACGAGACCGGCGCCATCGACATGACGCAGGAGGGTAAGGCCAGCTTTATCCCCGGTTGAGCCCTCCGCCGGTGAACTTTTTTGGAAAATAGGCCGTTACCACTTGACCTGCGGGCTATTCCGCAATATAATACAAGATATAGTATTAGAAGAAGAACGGTTTTTCGTTTTTATACCATTTCTGCCGGAGGAGACAATCATGGCTTTTGGACTGGAAACAGGCGTGGAAAACGTGGTCAACATCAAGGTCGTCGGCGTAGGCGGCGGCGGCAATAACGTGGTCAATCGCATGGTACGCAGCGGTGCGCAGGGCGTGGACTTTATCGCTGTCAACACGGATAAGCAGGCGCTGAACGCTTCCAGCGCCAACTATAAGCTGCAGATCGGTGAAAAGCTGACCGGCGGCAAGGGCGCCGGCTCCAATCCCGACATCGGCCGTAAGGCCGCCGAGGAGAGCCGCAATCAGATCAGCAAGGCGCTGGAGGAGACGGACATGGTGTTCGTCACCGCCGGTATGGGCGGCGGCACCGGCACCGGTGCGGCTCCCGTTGTGGCAGAGATCGCCCGGGAGCTGGGTGTGCTGACGGTAGGTGTGGTGACAAAGCCCTTCGGCTTCGAGGGGCGACGCCGCGCTCAGCAGGCCGAGGAGGGCATCGCTCAGCTGAAGGAAAAGGTGGACTCTCTGGTCATCATTCCCAACGAGCGGCTGAAGTTCGCCACCGACCAGAAGATCACCTTTGCCAACGCCTTCGAGATCGCCGATGATGTGCTGCGTCAGGCAGTGCAGTCCATTTCCGACCTGATCCGCGACACCGGCTTCATCAATCTGGACTTTGCCGATGTGAC
>CAKTKM010000055.1 GCA_934569425.1 uncultured Oscillospiraceae bacterium | reverse complement strand
TGTCGATCAATACCGTCGGTAACAACTATTCCACTACCGACATTCAGACCGATGTAACCATCAAGGACAATAATGCTACCGGCATGACCTGCGGAAACGGTAATGTGTTTATGACTGCCTACGATAATGCAAGAAAAAGCGGAAAATCCATCTATACCATCACCGGCAACAGTTGCACCTACACGCAGTCTTTCGATGGACCGCTGAATGGCTTCCGTATTAAGAGTACCTATGGTCCCAGCAAAGCGGAGTTTATTTCCAATACTTAATAACAATGCACAAAAAAACACTCCCCATCTCGGGGAGTGTTTTTTATGCCCCCATAACCGTGTTTTATGCCCCCATAACGGCACTTTATGTACCGTTTCTGCACCGATGAAAGACAACAAAAGGCAACAAATGGCAGCGGCTGGCGGAGAGCAGTCCCGCCTTGTCCCGCCCTTGCAAAGGTTTTTTTCCTGCCCGCGGGAACATTTTTCTTCTTTTGTGTGTCTTATCCAGTATAGGCAGATTTTGGCCGACAGATTTACCGAAAATTCACCGTTTTCCTGTTGCCATTTGTCGCGGATTTATATATAATGTAACAGACAACGGCTTTTTGCCACAAGATGTTGCATTTTATGAGGATTTGAGGGTGTGCCATGATTCGACTGACGGATGCGGAAAAAACCTATGAGAACGGCACAAGGGCTGTTCGCGGCATTTCATTTCAGATAGATGACGGAGAATTCGTGTTTCTGGTGGGGCCCTCCGGCAGCGGAAAGTCCACCATTATCAAACTGCTGACCGGCGAGATCGTTCCCACCGGCGGGCGGGTGATGGTCAACGGCTTTTCCATGAGCCGGATCAAGGATCGCCAGCTGCCCTTGATGCGCCGCACCATCGGCGTGATCTTTCAGGATTTCCGCCTGATCCCCAGCCGGACGGTGTTTGACAATCTGGCGCTGGCCATGCGGGCGGTGGGCGCATCCCCCCGGGAGATCCGCAGCAGGATCCCCTATGTGCTGGAGCTGGTGGGTCTGAAGGGAAAGGAGAGCAACTATCCCGATGAGCTCAGCGGCGGCGAGCAGCAGCGCGTCTCCGTGGCGCGGGCGCTGGTGAATAACCCCAGCACCATCGTGGCGGACGAGCCGACCGGAAACCTTGACCCCGCCCGCTCTCTGGAGATCATGACGCTTTTGGAGCGCATCAACGCGCTGGGTACCACCGTGATCGTTGTGACCCATGAGAGGGGGCTGGTGAACCATTTCAATAAACGGGTCATCTATCTGGACAGCGGACGGGTGGTGGCGGATGCCACCGGTACATACGAGGGGGTGACGCGGCAGTGAAAAACTTCGGCTATTTCTTCAAAGAGGGCGCCCGCAGCATGTTCTCCCACGGGTTCATGTCCTTTGCCGCCATCGGCGTGACGGTGGCCTGCCTGCTGATCATGGGTACGTTTTCGCTGGTGGCCTATAACGCCAACGTGAATCTGGCCGACCTGCAAAAGGAAAACGCCATGGTAGCCTTCGTGGATGATTCCCTGACGGAGAGCAAGGCCAAGGCCATACAGTCCCAGCTGGAAAAAGTGGACAATGTGGCGGACTGCACCTTCGTCTCCCGCCAGCAGGCGCGGGACGAGTATGTGGCCGATTACGGCGGCGAGGACGACATGTATCAGGATCTGGCGCCGGAGGTGTTTCGCCACCGGTATGTGATCCATCTGACCGACCCGGACCGGATGGTGGAGACCAAGGCACTGGTGGAGGCGGTACCGGGGATCGACGATGTGCGGGCCGATGAGGTGATCTCCAACGGCTTTGTTACCGTGCGCAACGTGGCGGGGGTGATCTCCGTGGCGCTGATCGCCGTGCTGCTGATGGTGTCGCTGGTGATCATCTCCAACACCATCAAGCTGACCACCTTTGACCGGCGTGACGAGATCGCCATTATGAAAATGGTGGGCGCAACAGATGGCTTTATCCGCTGGCCCTTCGTGTTTGAGGGGCTGCTGCTGGGGCTGTTCGGCGCGATCATTGCCTTCGGCCTGCAATGGCTGCTTTACAGCGCCATGGCCAACGGCATCAGCAATTCCGACACCATGCAGCTGCTGGAGGTGGTTCCCTTCGGGAACATCTGGCAGCCGGTGGCGGGGATCTTTGCCGGCGCCGGTATCCTCATCGGCGTGGGCGGCAGCTTGATGGCCATTCGCCGCTTCTTGAAGGTATAACACCCCGCGGGGCAGAAGCGTCCCGCACCGGAGGAAAGGACACACCATGGGACATTCGACCAAAGGAAAACGGGCGGCGGCGCTGCTGTGCGCCCTGCTGCTGATGGGAACGCTGCTGTCTACGGCGGCCTACGGCTCCGCCAAGGCCAGCGACAGCGTGCCGTCCGGCGGCACAGGCACCTCCGCCGGAGGCACGGCGGATACCAAGACCGACACGAAGACCGATACGAAGACCGACACGAAGACCGACACGAAGACCGACACGAAGACCGACACGAAGACCGATACCAAGACCGACAGCAAGGAGGACTCCGCTCAGGAGGAAAAGGACGCTGTCCGGGAGGAGTATGACAAGCTGCAGCAGGCCATCAATGACAAGCGCAAGGAGATGGATGACCTGAAGAACCAGCTGAATCAGATCAAGGGGCAGAAGGCCGACACCCAGAAGAAGAAAAACCTGCTGGATCAGCGCAACGCTGCCCTGCAGGAGGAGATCAACCTGCTGGAGGAGCAGATCGACGTCACCAACCGCAGCATCGCCGCCAACGAGGCGCTGGAGAAGCGCCAGACGGAGCTGTTCCACAAGCAGATCCGCACGGAGGAGGAGCAGGGTACCATTTCCTACTGGTCGGTGCTGTTCAAGGCCACCAGCTTCTCGGATCTGGTCAGCCGCATTGACTTTATCAACGAGATCGTCCGCTACAACCAGAAGGTCATCTCCGATCTGCAGACCATCCGGCAGGATTTGGCGGCCGATAAGGCGGCGCTGGAGGAGCAGAATGAATCCCTGAGCCTCTCCAAGCAGGAGCTTCAGGGCGAGATCTCCGAGAGTATGAAGCTGCTGGCGGAGTACATCAAGACCGAGGCGGGCAAGCAGGCGGAATACGATGCCATCAAGGCCGAGGAGGAAGCACTGGACGATCTGATCGCCGCGGCCGAGGCCAAGGCGCGTGAGCTGGGCATGGATGACATTGCCGGTACCGTGGGCGGTTACATATGGCCCTGCAACGGCATCCGGTGGATCACCTCCAAATTCGGCGGCCGGCAATCCCCCGGCGGTATCGGCAGCACCAATCACAAGGGCGTGGACATCGGAACCCCCATGGGGACGCCCGTTCTGGCGGCCAAGTCCGGCAAGGTCTCCTGGGCCAGCTGGAACGGCGGCTACGGTAACTGCGTCATTATCAGCCACGGTAAGGGCAACTCCACGCTGTACGGCCATCTCAGCGGCTACAATGTGAAGATGGGCGACACGGTGACGCAGGGGCAGGTCATTGCCTATTCCGGCTCCACCGGAAATTCCACCGGCCCCCATCTGCACTTCGGCGTGATGGAGAACGACGGCTGGGTGGATCCCCTGACCTATCTGACCGGTTGGCAGTATTACGGCTAAGCCCTATGAATAACGGATAAAGGTCACCTCTGTGTCATATGCTGACACAGAGGTGACCTTTTTTATGTATGGCTATGTGACGGAGGGGCGTCCCTGCGGATTGACGCGGCAGCGGATCGGCGGCGTGTGGTTCGCGGTGGCCGCGGTGCCTGTCTCCGGGCTTCTGGCGGGTGCTCGCCGCGCCCTGCTGCTGCGGAAGCTGAGGCGGCAGGGGGTGCGAACCTGCGTGCTGCCGCCCGGTCTGGCGGCGGAGGGGGCGCGGTGGGGACTGGCGCCGGTGCCGGTGCATGAGCTGCGTCTGGCGCTGCTGCCGCAGCTGCTGGACATGCAGGGGGATCTGCGGCGGAAAACGGTGCTGCTGCGGGCCGGGCGTGTGTCGCCTGCCGTATCCCGTGCCGCTGCGGTGCTGGCGGTGCGGGCGCGGTATGTGACGCTGCAGGTGGGCGCGGGCGGAGAGCTGCTGGCGGAGCAGCTGCGGCGGCGGTTCGGCCTGTGTGCCGGCAGCGTGGAGACGGCGGCGCTGACGGTCTCCTTCGGTGGTGCGCCGGAGAATGGAAACACCATCTGTCTGGGGGAGGACTGCGGCCGCTATCAGCAGCTGACGTATGGGCTGCCGGAGGGAGCGGTGGGACAATGGCCGGTATCCGAGCAGCTGCTGGCGGTGCTTTTTCAGGCGGGGGAGATCAAAAAAGAGGAAATTCGCGTAAAAACAATTGCTTCCAATGCTTGACAGGCGGGCGGAAACTCACTATAATGCAACGTGACGCATTATATTTATATAAGTATGTATACCCTGCGGCAGAGATCTGCCGGGATGCGATAGAAAGGAATGGGCAGCATGGCAAAAGAATTTAAGATGAGTCAGGCTCGTTATGACGAGCTGAAGCAGGAGCTGGACTACAACAAGACCACCCGCGCCGACGAGGTGGCGGAGCTTATCAAAGAGGCCCGCGGCTTCGGCGACCTGAGCGAAAACAGCGAGTATGACGAGGCGAAGAACGAGCAGGGTAAGCTCTATTCCCGTATCGCCGAGCTGGAGGACATCCTGCTGCACGCCGTCATCGTGGATGAGGCGGAGATGGACTCCGACAAGATCTCCATCGGCTGCAAAGTGGTGGTGACCAATCTGGATACACGAAAACAGCTGCCCGCCTATAAGATCGTCGGCTCTCAGGAGGCCGATGTGATGAGCCGCGCGGTCAGCGAGGACTCTCCCTTCGGCAAGGCACTGATGGGTCGCAAGGCGGGCGATGAAGTGATCGTGGAGGCACCCCGCGGCGCCATCCACTACCGTGTTGACAGTATTGAACGATAAGACCGCCGGTCAGCGACCGGCGCTGAGATAAGGAGGCCGTTATGGCAGAGCAGAATACCAATGTGACCAACACCACCGAACAGCAGGAGCTGGGCGAGCTGCTGCAGATTCGTCGGGACAAGCTGAAGGCGTTGCAGGAGGAGGGACGCGATCCCTTCCAGATCACCAAGTTCGACGTGACCCATCATGCGCAGGAGATCAAGGACAGCTTCGACGCGCTGGAGGGTACCCCCGTCCGCGTGGCAGGCCGTCTCATGAGCAAGCGGGGCATGGGCAAGGTGTCTTTCTGCGATTTGCAGGACAAGTCCGGCCGCATCCAGATCTACGCCCGCAAGGACGAGATGGATGAGGAGAACTATAACCGTTTCAAGAAGTATGACATCGGCGACATCGTGGGCGTGATCGGCGAGGTGTTCCGCACCCAGCGGGGCGAGATGTCCGTCCGCGCCCGGGAGATCGTGCTGCTGAGCAAGTCTCTGCGTCCCCTGCCGGAGAAGTTCCACGGCCTGACCGACAAGGAGGCACGCTATCGCCAGCGGTATGTGGATCTGATCGTCAATCCCGAGAGCAAGCGGAATTTTGAGATCCGCAGCAAGTTTGTGGCCTATCTGCGCCGCTATCTGGATTCGCTGGGCTTTATGGAGGTGGAGACCCCCGTCCTCAGCCCCATCGCCGGCGGCGCCAACGCCCGTCCCTTTATCACCCACCACAATACGCTGGACATCGACATGTATATGCGGATCGCCACCGAGCTGCACCTGAAGCGGCTGATCGTGGGCGGTCTGGAGCGGGTGTACGAGGTGGGCCGTATCTTCCGCAACGAGGGAATGGACACCAAGCATAACCCGGAGTTCACGACCTGTGAGCTGTATCAGGCCTATACCAATCTGGACGGCATGATGGACATTCTGGAGGCGATCCTCTCCGGCGCGGCCAATGAGATCCTCGGCACCTATCATGTCACATGGCTGGGCAACGAGATCGACCTGACCCCCGGCTGGCCCCGGATCACCATGGCCGACGCGGTGAAGAACGTTACCGGCGCTGATTTCATGGCCATCGAGGGCGACGCTGACGCCGCCGTGGAGCTGGCCAAGAGCGTGGGCGTGGATATGGAAGGCGTGGCGCACACATGGGGCAACGCCCTGTACGAGACCTTCGATCAGAAGGTGGAGGAGACGCTGGTGCAGCCCACCTTTATCACCATGTACCCGGTGGAGGTCAGCCCGCTGGCCAAGCGCAGCCCGGAGGATCCCCGCCTGACTGAACGGTACGAGGCCTTCATCTGCGGCTGCGAGATGGGCAATGCCTTCTCCGAGCTGAACGACCCCATCGACCAGTACGAGCGCTTCAAGGCACAGGCGGAGAAGCGGGCGCAGGGCGATGAGGAGGCCGACATGATGGATGACGATTATGTGATGGCGCTGGAGTACGGCCTGCCGCCTACCGGTGGTCTGGGCTTCGGCATCGACCGCTGCGCCATGATGCTGTGCGGCACCGATTCTATCCGGGACGTGATCCTGTTCCCCACTATGAAGCCTATCGACTAAAAACCCCGCTGACCCGACAAAGGCTTGTCGGGTCAGCCTTTCCATTCCAAAGAAGAAGGGAGACGGAAGCGATGGAGACGATTACCAGCCGCGCCAATCCACTGCTGGTGCATATGAAAAAGCTGGCAGCTTCCGCCGCCTACCGCCGTGAACAGGGTGTGTTTCTGGGGGACAGCCCCAAACTGCTGGCGGAGGCGCTGAAATGGAACGCGCCGGTGCGGGAGGTGGTTGTTACCGCAGGCGTGTCTCTGCCGCCGCTGCCCGAGGGGATCCGCGCGGTACAGGTGCCGGAGGATGTGATGGCCTCCGTTTCACCCATGAGATCTCCGCAGGGGGCGCTGTTTACCTGCGCTCTGCCGGAGACGGAGGCACCGGAGACGCTGGCCGGCCGCCGCTATATGGTGCTGGACGGCGTACAGGATCCCGGCAACGTGGGAACGATCCTGCGGACACTGGACGCCTTTGATTTTGACGGACTGCTGCTGCTGGAGGGCTGCGCCGATCCGTGGAGCGTGAAGACGCTGCGCTCCTCCATGGGGGCGGCGTTCCGCCGCCCGGTATGGTGCCTGAAGGCGGCGGCACTGCCGCAGCTGCTGGCGCGCAGCGGCCTGACCCTGTACGGCACGGCGCTGCGGGAGGACACGGTGGACGTTCGCGAGGTATCCCTCGACCGCTGCGCCGTTGTGATCGGCAGCGAGGGGCGGGGCGTCAGCGACGGTGTACTGGCCATGTGCCAGAAGACCTTGAAAATACCAATGTCACAGCGGTGTGAATCCCTGAACGCGGCCGTTGCCGCGGCGGTGCTGCTGTGGGAGAGCTACCGGTAACGGACGAGAGGAGGCGCGGAAGCGTGGCAGCATTGAAATACTGGGTCTGGCTCACCACGCTGCCGGGTCTGACGGAGCACAGCAAACAGCTGCTGATGGCGCATTTTTCCTCGCCGGAGGACGTATACTACGCCGATGAGGAAACCCTGTGGCAGGTGGAGGGGCTGAAAAAGGAGCAGGCGGCGCTGCTGCGGGAAAAGTCTTTGACGACGGCGGATCGGGTACTGTCTGACTGCGCCGGGAAAAATATTTTTCTCATCACCATGGCGGACGCCCTGTATCCCGAGCGGCTGCGGAACATCTATCAGCCGCCGCTGCTGCTGTACGGCAGAGGCGCCATGCCCCTGTTTGACGAGGAGGCGGCCGTGACCGTGGTGGGAACACGGTCCTGCACGCCCTACGGTATCCACTGTGCCGAAAAGCTGGGCTATGAGCTGACCCGGCAGGGCGGCATGGTGGTGTCCGGCATGGCGAAGGGCATCGACGCGGCCGCCATGCGGGGCGCGCTGCGGTTCGGCGGCTTTACCTGCGGCGTGCTGGGCGGCGGTGTGGATGTGGTCTATCCGGCGGAGAACCGGAGACTGTATGAGGACATTGCCGCCACCGGCGTGTTGCTGTCGGAATACCCGCCGCGGACGGAGCCGGAGGCGTGGCACTTCCCTGTACGCAACCGGATCCTCAGCGCACTGAGTGTGGCCACTGTGGTGGTGGAGGCTCCGCTGCGCTCCGGCGCGCTGATCACCGCCGAGAGCGCCATGGAGCAGGGACGGGACGTGTTTGCCGTTCCGGGACCCATTGACGCGCCCAACAGCGCCGGATGCCACTACCTGATCCGGGAGGGCGCAGGCCTTGCCGCCTGCGGCTGGGACATTCTGAGCGAATATGAGGGACGGTTTCCCCACAAGCTGCGGCACGCAGCGCCGCCTATGCCGCCGCTGCCCCGTCTGGCGGGAGAACCCAAGGCGGCGGGAGAAAAGAGAAGAACAGACGAAGGCAGGGATGCGCCGGAAGCGGCGCAGGCGCCCGTTCTGCCCCGGTTGACGGCGGCGGAGTGGGACAGCCTGTCTCCGGAGCAGCAGACGGTGCTGCGGGCGCTGCGCCCGGATGAGCCGCTGCTGACCGACCAACTGGCCGAGACCGGCGGACTGCCCATCCAGCGGGTGCTGCCGGCGCTGACACTGCTGGAGATCAGCGGCTGGGCGGCACAGAACGGCGCACGGAGCTTTGTGCGCACGGTGGAGCTGCCGGAGACCGAGTAAAGTAAGGAAGCAAAGAGGAAACAGAGAGCATGAGTAAGAAACATCTGGTGATCGTGGAGTCGCCCGCCAAGGCCAAGACCATTGGCAAATATTTGGGGCCGGACTATCAGGTCACGGCCTGCATGGGACATTTGCGTGACCTGCCCAAAAGCACCCTTGGCGTGGACATTCCCCACGATTTTGAACCGGAATATAAACCCATCCGCGGCAAGGAGGAGCTGATCCGTCAGCTGAAAAAGGCTGCCGCCGCCAGCGACACCGTATACCTCGCCACCGACCCTGACCGGGAGGGAGAGGCGATCTCGTGGCATTTGCAGCACCTGCTGGAGCTGCCGGACGACAAGGCCAAGCGGGTGACCTTCAACGAGATCACCCGCAAGGTGGTGGGCGAGAGCATTGCCCATCCC
>CAKTKM010000054.1 GCA_934569425.1 uncultured Oscillospiraceae bacterium | reverse complement strand
GCTGGATATGGACACCCTGTATGTGATGATGTCCGACCGGCGGAAGGGAGGGCGCGTATGAGCTTTGTGCAGAACTTTCCCTTCTTCTCCATCATTCTGTGCCTGCTGTGCGCCGTGACCACCTTCGTGGTGGGCGACCGTTGGGGACGGCGGCTGACCATCGGCCTCTTGTGTGTTTCCATCGTCCTGCAGAGCTGCGTGCTGTGGTTCTGCGCCAGCAACAACATCAGCTACGCCTACATGATGGGTCACTTCCCCGCGCCATGGGGCAACGAGATCGCAGCGGGCGTCATCGAACCGCTGATGGCGCTGCTGTTCTCCGTGGTGCTGCTGCTGAGTGTGCTGGGGGGCATGGACCGCATCCTGCGGGACATTCCAGACAAACGGCGGCATCTCTATTGGAGCATGGTGGATCTGACGCTGGTCTCCCTGCTGGTGCTGTCCTATACCAACGATATTTTCACAGGGTATGTCTTTATCGAGATCTGCACCATCGCCTCCTGCGCCCTGCTGTCAGCTCGCGACAGCGGACGCGCACTGATCGCCTCGGCGCGGTACATGGTCTTCGCGCTGGTGGGTTCCGGCCTGTTTCTGATCGGCGTCATCTATACCTACTCCATCAGCGGACATCTGCTGTTCCCTCAGCTCCACGAAACCATTGCGGCGCTTTGGAATGAGGGAACGTACCGGTTTTCCATGACGGTGGCCATCGGTCTGATGACGGCGGGTCTGGCCATCAAGTCCGGCCTGTTTCCCTTTCATTTCTGGATGCCGGATACTTACGGGCGGGCAACGCCCGCATCCTCCGGTATTCTGTCAGGCGTGGTGTCCAAGGCCTACATCCTGCTGCTGATCAAGATCATTTACCGGGCGGTGGGCATCGAGGTGTTTGCGGCCAGCGGCATCCAGTCGGTGCTGCTGATCTTCGGCATCGCCGGTATGATCGTGGGATCCATCTCCGCTATCCGCGCCAAACGGCTGACCACCATGGTGGCGTATTCCTCCGCCGCCCAGATCGGCTATATTTACATGGGGCTGGGGATGGGGACACAGGCGGCGCTGCTGGCGGCGTTCCTGCATATCTTCTCCCACGCGCTGACAAAGCCCATGCTGTTTTTGTCCGCGTCGGAGCTGGCAGAAGCTTCCGGCGGGCATATGGACTTCCCCAGCCTGCAGGGTGCGGGTCACCGCAACGTAACGGCCGGCGTGCTGTTTACGGCAGGCGCCCTCAGCATGGTGGGCGTGCCGTTGTTCATCGGTTTTATCCCCAAGCTGCAATTCGCGCAGGCGGCCTTCGGCATGACGTGGCAGAAATGGCCCGTGCTGCTGGCGCTGGCTGTCTCCACGCTGCTGAATGTGCTGTATTTCCTGTATACGGCCATGGTGCTGTGGCTGCCCCAGAAGGATGGGGCTGCGCTGAGCGTGCAGCGTCCCGCGTGGTACAAAGCGGTGCCGGCCATGGCGCTGCTGGCCATCGGACTTGTGATCGGTATTCATTCCGCGCCGCTGACGGCGCTGCTGCAGCAGGGCTTCGGCCTGTTCTGCCAATACTAAGGAAAGGAGTGGAACGTATCATATGCTGTATTTGATCCTTCTGCTGCCCTTCCTGCTGGGGATCGGCTGTGCCTTCTGCAAAGAGGAAAAGGCGCGGCGGCTGACCCCCGTGTTGGCGGCGGCACAGGCCGCGCTGACAGCGCTGGTGATCTACGCCGCTGTATCCGGCAGAGACTGGGGTACGCCGGTGATCCATTTCAGCGAGTCGCTGACTTTTTCGCTGCGGATGGACGGCGTGGCGGCGGTTTTCGCCGTGGTCACCACGGTCTGCTGGCTGCTGACCATCCCCTATGCGGCGGTGTATATGCCCCACAGCGGAGGCGAGCCGCGGTTCTATGTATTTCTGTTCACCACCGAGGCGGTGCTGTTGGGTACCGCGCTGGCGGCAGATATGGTCACGCTGTATCTGTTCTATGAATTGACCACCCTGTGCAGCGCGCCGCTGGTGCTGCACGAGCTGAAGAAAAAGGCCATTATCGGCGCTTACAAGTATCTGTTCTATTCGGTGGGCGGTGCGTTCGTGGCGCTGTTCGGCGTAGTGGTGCTGTATTTCCACTGCGGCAGCCTGTCCTTCGTGGCGGGTGGAACCATGACGGAGGCCACGCCCCTGACGCTCTCGGCGGTGTTTTGTATGATCCTTGGCTTTGGCGCGAAGGCCGGTCTTTTCCCGCTGCACAACTGGCTGCCCAGTGCCCATCCCGCCGCGCCGGCACCGGCTTCGGCGCTGCTGAGCGGCCTGATCGCCAAGGCCGGTGTGATCGCCGTGCTGCGCACCATCTTCTTTACCGCGGGAGCAGGACTGCTGCGGGGAACGTGGGTGCAGACGGTGTGTCTGATCCTTGTACTGGTCTCCATTTTTATGGGTTCCTTTATGGGCTGTCTGGAAAAGGAGCTGAAAAAGCGGCTGGCTTATTCCAGTATCTCGCAGATCTCCTATGTACTGCTGGGTCTGTTCATCCTGTCAACCGATGGGTTTACCGGCTCCATGCTGCAGCTGTTTTTCCATGCGGCAGCCAAGATCGCCATTTTCCAATGCGCCGGATCCATTATCCTGCTGACTCACAGGACCCGTGTGGACGAGCTGCGGGGTCTTGGGCGGCGGATGCCGGTGACGTTCCTCTGCTTTACGCTGGTGTCCTTGTCGCTGGTGGGTATTCCTCCCTTCGGCGGTTTTTTCAGCAAATGGTATCTGGCCACGGCGGCGCTGGAGGCTCTGCCGGGCGTACTGGGCTATCTGGTGCCGGTAACGCTGATCCTGTCGGCGCTGTTTACCGCTGGATACCTGTTCCCGCCGGTGATCTCCGCCTTCTTCCCCGGCCATGATACCGGAGAACTGGATCTGTCCCCTATCCGCGAGCCTGCGGGCATCGCGGTACCGCTGGTGATCTTCGCGGCCATCTGCGGACTGATGGGTCTGTTCCCCAACGGCGTGTTGTCGGTGATGGAATCCATCGCCGGAGCCATCGTGTAAGGGAGGTGCTGACATGAACGGAATTCTGCTTTCTCTGCCGGTGTTCCTGCCGATCGTGGCGGGCTTCGCGGCATACTTCATCCCCTTCCGCACGGATCGGGCGCGGCACACCCTGTACGCCGTCATCATCGGCGCGACCACCCTTCTGGCCTGGCTGGCCATTCTGCAATGCGATGGCTCCAGCTTCACCTTCCTGCGGTTCACCGACTCCCTGCACTTTACCCTCCGCATGGACGGAGCGGCCAAGCTGTTTGCGGGGCTGTCGGCCTCACTGTGGCCCTTTACCATGGTGTACGCATGGGATTACATGAAGCACGAGGGCCACAAGCCGATGTTCTGGGCCTTCTTCACGGCATCCTTCGGTGTGACGCTTGGCATCGCCTTCGCCGCCAATATGATGACCATGTACCTGTTTTACGAGCTGCTGACGCTGGCCACCATCCCGCTGGTGATGCACGCCATGACCAAGCAGGCCATCCACGCAGGCGTGAAATACGCCGCCTACTCCATTGCGGGTGCGGCGCTGGCCTTTATCGGCATGGTCTTTCTGATCGTCAACGATGCGCAGGAGTTTGTCCCCGGCGGCCATCTGGCGGGCTATACCGGCAATATGACGCTGCTGCTGGCGGTATTCGTGCTGGCCTTTGTGGGCTGCGGCGTCAAGGCCGCCATCTGGCCCATGCACAGCTGGCTCATCAGTGCCGCTGTGGCGCCCACGCCGGTGACGGCGCTGCTGCACGCGGTGGCGGTGGTCAAGGCAGGTGCCTTTGCCTGCATCCGATTGACCTATTTCACCTTTGGCGTGGACATTCTCTACGGCACATGGGGACAGTACACCGTCATGGCACTGGCTATGATCACTCTGGTGTTCGGCTCCGCCATGGCACTGAAGCAGCGCCACTTCAAGCGGCGGCTGGCCTACTCCACTGTGTCCAACCTCAGCTACATCCTGTTTGCCACCGCCATTATGACCTCGGCTGGCGCTGTGGCCGCTTTCCTGCATCTGATCGTTCACTCGGTGGTGAAAATCATGGCCTTCTTCTGCGCCGGCAGTGTGCTGCACTACGCCCACCGGGAGTATGTCAATGAACTGGAGGGGCTTGGCCGGCGCATGCCGCTGACCTTTGCCTGCTTCACCGTGGCTGCCTGTGCGCTGACGGGTATTCCGCCCTTTAACGGCTTCGTCAGCAAGTGGTATATCGGCCTTGCCGCCGTCGGCGAGGGCAGCGTGGCCTCCTATCTGGGCTTTGCAGCCATTCTGCTCTCCGCGCTGCTGACGGCCATCTACATGTTCCAGGTGGTCATCAAGGCGTGGTTCCCCACGAAGGGAACGCAGCTTCCCTCCCCGGAAAGCGCCCATGAGGCAGGCGGGTATATGATCGTACCTATGCTGATCCTCGCCGTCCTGTGTCTGCTGATGGGACTGTTCCCCGATGTATTGCTGAATGTGATCGGAAAGGCGGTGATCCACCCGTGACAACAATGGCTCTTTTGGCAGTTGTACTGCTTCCGGTGGTATCCGCCATCGTCATCGCCCTGCTGCCTGACCGGCATGACGGCGGCAAGCGGCTGGGAACGCTGTCCATCGTATTCACGCTGCTGACGCTACTGGCTATGGTGTATGCGGCGGCCACGGCGGACGGCGGCATCATCACCGTTCCGGTGATGCGCCTGAGCTTCTGGGCCGGTGGATTCCAGAAGCTGTACGCGCTGGTAGTGTGCTTCATGTGGTTCGTTTCGGCACTGTTGAGTCCCCAGTATTTTGACGGACACCATCATCTGAAACGGTACTACTTCTTCTTTCTGATCTGTCTTGGCTTCACGGCGGGAGTGTTTTTGTCCGCCGACCTGTATACCACCTTCCTGTTCTTCGAGCTGATGTCCCTCAGCTCCTATGTATGGGTGGTACAGGAGGAGACACCGGAGGCCATGGACGCCGGAAAGACCTACCTGACCATCGCGGTGCTGGGCGGTCTTGTGACGCTGATGGGTCTGTTTTTGCTGTATACCGCCACCGGAACACTGGTGATCGCGGAGCTGCACGATGCCTGCGCCGCTCTGGAGCGGGGCAGACTGTGGGCCGCGGCGCTGTGCATCCTGTTCGGCTTTGCCGCCAAGGCGGGTCTGTTTGCCCTGCACATCTGGCTGCCCAAGGCACACCCCGTGGCACCCGCTCCGGCCTCCGCCCTGTTGAGCGGCGTATTGACCAAGGCAGGTATCTTCGGCGTACTGCTGCTGACCGGTCAGGTGCTGACGGGCGACCGGAGCTGGGGAATGCTTCTGCTGGTGCTGGGCGCCATCACCATGGTGCTGGGCGCGGTGCTGGCAGTGTTTTCCACCAATTTGAAGTACATCCTGGCCTGCTCCTCTCTCTCCCAGATCGGGTTCATTACGGTCGGCGCCTCTATGATCTGTCTGCTGGGGGAACACAACGCGCTGGCAGCCAACGGGATAGTACTGTATATGATGAATCACTCGCTGGTAAAGCTGGTGTTGTTCCTGTTTGCCGGTGTTGTCTACTACAATACCCACGCACTTGACCTGAACGACATCAAGGGCTTCGGACGGGGCAAGCCGCTGCTGCATGTGCTGTTCCTGTGCGGTGCCTGTTCGCTGGCCGGTATTCCGGGTTTTCTGGGCTACCTCAGCAAGACACTGGTGCATGAATCTCTGGTGGAATACGCCCACATGAGCAGCATGACCTTCATTACGGCGGTGGAATGGCTGTTTCTGTTCTCCGGCGGACTGACGGTCGCGTATCTGACGAAGATCTATGTGGCGATCTTCTGGCAGAAAGGCAAGGCGGCAGATAAACCGTGGGGCAAGCCCCTGTCGGTCATTGCCCTGTGCCTGGCAGCAGCGGCGCTGCCGCTGCTGGGTCTGACGCCTCACGCCATTGCCGAGAGGATCAGCGGCGCAACGCTGGACTTTACCGGCGGACACGCCTTTGAACACGCCATACATTACTTCTCATGGACGAATCTGAAGGGCGTGGTGATCTCTCTGGTCATCGGCATGGCGGTGTACTTCCTGCTGATCCGCACGGTACTGATGACGAAGGACGGCCGGTATCTCAGCCGTTGGCCCAAGTGGCTCAGTCTGGAGGAGAGCATATATAAGCCCTTCTTCCGCTGTCTGTTCGCAGTGGTAGGCGTGATATGCCGCGCAGTATGCGATGCCTTTGACGTTGTGGTGCTGCTGGTACAGCGGACGCTGCTGCGCCAGAGCCGCGAGAAAGAGGTGCGCTCCTATTCTCCGCTGGTGCAGGCCATTGCCCGTCAGAGCGGCGACAAGGCCGCGCAGGAGACCGCCGACCGGCTGGATACCCAGCGGGATGTAGCGGATCGCATGGGTCACAGTCTTTCCTTCGGATTGCTGATGACCTGTCTGGGACTTTGCATCATCCTGACCGTTGTGATTTGTCATGTTTTCTAAGAAATTGCCGCCGCTTCCGGTTCCGGAGGCGGCGGTTTTCCCTATCCCCCTTGCAATGGTTGGCGTTGTGTGGTATCCTGTCGGGGAAAAGAAATACGAGGAGGTATCGACATGAGCGAAAAAAGTACGCTGAGCAAGGAACTGCTGTACGCGCCGAAGAACGGCTATGACCGGCTGGCAGAGAGTGAAAAGGCCGCCATGCACGGCTATTGCGAGGCATATAAGGACTTTTTGAACCACGGCAAGACCGAGCGCCTGTGCGTAGAATACTGCATCCGGCTGGCCAAGGAACGCGGCTTTGTGGAGTTCCGTCCGAATATGGCGCTGAAGACCGGCGACAAGGTATACTGCAACAACCGGGGCAAGGGCATCATGCTGGCGGTAATCGGGCAGGAGCCGCTTTCCGAAGGCGCCAACATCGCCGCAGCCCATACCGACGCACCGCGGCTGGATCTGAAGCCCCGTCCCCTCTATGAAGAGGCAGAGATGGCATATCTGAAGACCCATCATTACGGCGGCATTCGAAAGTATCAGTGGGTGACGATCCCGCTGGAGCTGCACGGCGTGGTAACGCTGTCGGACGGTACGGTGCTGCCTGTCCATGTAGGCGACAGTCCGGAGGATCCCCAGTTCATCATCAATGACCTGCTGCCGCATCTGGGACGGGAGCAGGGCAAAAAGCCACTGAACGAGGCCATCCCCAGCGAAAGTCTGAATATTCTGATCGGCTCGGTGCCGGTGGAGGACGAAGAGGAAAAATCTCGCTTTAAGCTGGCCATCATGCAGCTGCTGCACGAGAAATACGGCATGGTGGAGGAGGACTTTATCTCCGCTGAACTGGAGGCAGTCCCCGCAGGCGCTGCCCGGGATATTGGCTTTGACCGCAGCCTGATCGCCAGCTATGGACACGATGACCGAGTGTGCGCCTATGCGGAGTTGGCAGGCCTCTTCGACGCTAAGGCGCCCAAGCGCACCGCCGTGTGTATCTTTGCCGACAAGGAAGAGATCGGCAGCGAGGGCGTGTCCGGTATGCTGTCCGCCGCTTTCGATAAATTTATGGGTGAGCTGTGCGACACGCAGGGCGTACTGCTGCGGGACTGCTTTGCCAAGTCCTTCTGCGTCAGCGCCGATGTGACCGCCGCCTATGATCCCAACTTTGCTGAAGTTTATGACAAGCGGAATGCTGCTTTCATCAACTATGGCGTTGGGCTGTGCAAATACACCGGCGCAGGCGGAAAATCCGGTGCATCCGATGCCAGCGCCGAGGTGGTGGGCAAGCTGCGGCAGCTGCTGAACCAGGAGAACATCTTCTGGCAGATGGCGGAGCTGGGTAAGACCGACGCCGGCGGCGGCGGCACCGTGGCCAAGTTCATGGCGCAGCGGAATATCGACACCATTGACGCGGGCGTTCCTGTGCTGAGTATGCATGCGCCCTACGAGACGGTGGCAAAGCTGGACTGCTACATGACCTATCGGTGCATGAAAGCGGTATTTGAGAAAGCATAAGGCAATTGTTTATTCAAAATTCCCCCGGCTCGGCCGGGGGAATTTCCATTTCATGGTTGCGCCGGTGTGCTTTTTCTGATATGCTTTACTTTATAAGGACAAAGCTGCGTTAAAGGGAGGCTATTCTATGAGAAAAACCGTATATCTGTTGGTCGTTTCGTTGTGCGTGATGCTCATACTGCCATGGCTCGCCGTTGCATTGGGAAAGGACGACTGCGGTATGGTCATCTCCTTTCTTCTGTTTTTTGCAGTGGATCCGGTCTTCTCGATCGTCGTGGGCATCTATGCAGGTCAGGACGCAAAAGCACGATGGGCTGTCCCGGTCCTCTCCGCGGTATTCTTTTTGGTAGGTACATGGCTGTTTTTTGATCCGGGTGAACTGACGTTTGTCCTCTATGCATTTGCCTATCTGCTGTTGGGGATGGCATCCATGTTCATCGCCGCATGCATCAAGGCAAAAAGAAACAAGCAGCTTTCATAAGAGCAGCTCTGTCGATCGGAGAAGAACATGAAAAAGCTTTTGACCGCATGGATATTGGCGCTGGTGATAGCGCTGACATTGATCGGCTGCGGTACTGATTTCGATACGGCAGTGATCACAGCTGACCGGCAGACACAGCAAAGCCAGACACAGGAAAACGGGCAGCAGCCGCAAAGCGACGCGGAGGACTCCTCCGCCCTGCCGGATAACAACGGCTTGGCTGCCATCGACGAGTCGGGCAGCTACACAAGTAAGGACGACGTGGCGCTGTATCTTCACACCTACGGCCATTTGCCGCACAATTTCATCACCAAGAAAGAGGCACAGGCGTTGGGGTGGAGCGGCGGCTCACTGGAGCCATACGCGCCCGGTATGTGCATCGGCGGAAGCCGGTTCGGGAACTATGAAGGCCTGCTGCCGGAAGCAGAGGGGCGCAGCTATACCGAATGTGACATCGACACCATGGGCGCAGGCAGCCGCGGCGCAAAACGGATCGTTTTTTCCAACGATGGATTGATCTACTATACCGATGACCATTACGAGAGTTTTACGTTGCTGTACGGGGAGGAATGAGTATGCGTGTGATCTTGGACGGCAGCAGCGTGGGAAGCCGCGAGGTACTGCAC
>CAKTKM010000053.1 GCA_934569425.1 uncultured Oscillospiraceae bacterium | reverse complement strand
AACTGCCGCATCCACTGCTCCCGCAGCTGGGTACACTCGTCCAGAAAGATCACGTCGTACTCCGCGCCCTGATAGCGGTCCATGTCGCTGTCGGCGGCGCAGTAGCCGAACTCCAGCGTGGAGCCGTTGGGGAAGAGGAAGCGCCGCTCGGTGGCCTTGTACCGGGCGATGCCGTGCAGCAGGGAGCGCAGCTGGCGGATGTGGTTGTTTTCCAGCTCCTGATAGGTGCGCCGGACGATCAACAGGCGAATGCCGCTGTAGTTCATGGCCAGCAGAATGGCCTTGACGCGAACAGCCCAGCTTTTGCCGCCGCCCCGCGCTCCGCCGAAAGCGGTGTACTTGACGGTGCTCTCCAGAAAGCGCTGCTGCTTTTCGTTGGGGAAGGGGAGGGTCAGCGTGACGGATTCGGTGGGAAAAGTGCTGTCCTCGTCTGCCGTATCGCCAGTGAAGCCGTCCGCCGCGCTGGTGTCATCCAAATTGTCGAAGGGAAGTTCCAAGTCGGTCATAAGGCTCTCCTTTCCAGTTTTTCACAGGTTTTCCACAGGTTTTTCCACATTTTTTGCATGGGAATGCGAAATGGGGTTTGGGGTTTTCTTTCACATCTCTGTTCTTTTTTCTTTTTTTCATTTCGTTTTTCTTATTTGCATCCGTTTGCATCCGACGGCATCATTCACAGGTGTCTTCCTCCTCGGAGGCCATCTCCTCCTCATGTGCCGCCCAGCGGATATAGGCAGCGCGGCGGCTGGCAGCCACACGGCGATCGTACCGGTCACGGTCCGCGTCCATGCGGGAGGTCAGCAGCGGCCAGAAGCAGTCCAGCTTTTCGCAGCGGAATGTGGGAACGACGCCGTTTTCCGCGTAATCCATGATGGCCAGCAGCAGCTCCTTCGTCTCTTCCGCCGACAGCCGTTCAAACAGCGACCGCATATCGAAATACAGCACCATGCCGGATCTTTTTTTACTTTCCATGTTTGTTACCTCCTGTTGTTTGGGGGCATTGCCCCTTTGCCCATAGAGGGATATGAGGGAGATGTTGCACGGAAACAGGCAACAAAAGCAAAAAAAGACCCTGTGGATAGCGGGAGGTTTTCACCGGTTGACCTTGCCGGAGAAAAAAACATGCCCCTCCGCAGGGAGGGACATGTTGGGGGAAAGCGCTGTTTTCAGGGTGTGTAGGACTCCACCGCCTCCGCATCGACAGGGGAGCTGGCGGCGGGGGGCTTGGGGGGTGCGGCCATCACATGCGTGGCCTGGGGATGGTGCAGCACCACACCGGCATAGTCGTACTGGATCAGCTGGCGGGCGTAGGAGTATTTGGCATCGATGAGGGCGGAGACGGTTTTGACGTAATCCTCTCCCACGGTGATGCCGTAGTTGGGGGTAAAGGTGCGGGTCTTGGCATCATAGACACCGGCGGCAGTGATCCAGCTGTAGCCCCGGTTGGTGGGCAGGATCACCAGCGGCATACAGGTGCTGGCCTGCGCGGCGTTGTAGTTGGTGGCGAACACATCGTGTCCGGACATCAGACGGGAATCGAATTCCAGACCGAACAGGTTGCTGAGGGTGGGCAGGATGTCAATGGCGGAGCAGGGGGTGTTGACGGTGACGCTCTCCTCCATGCTGCCGCACCACAGAAGCCATGTGTTGCGGTAGCGGGAGATGTCCAGCTCGCTGTCCTGACGGCCGCTCAGCTCCTGATAGTAGTCCGCGCTGTCCGTCACCAGCGCGTAGGGATAGTGGTCGGCGGTCATGCAGATCACGGTGTCGTCGGCGATACCGGCGGTTTCCAGCTGCTCCAGCAGATAGGTCAGGGCGTATTCCAGCTCCAGATTGGCGGCGATGTAGCCCTGCACCGGCTGGGAGGCGTTAGGATAGGCGGCCACGGCGGCTTCGCGGTTTTTGGCGGACATGGCGTTGCCCCAGCCCCAGTTGGCGTGTCCGCTGACGGACATATAGTAGGCGTGGAAGGGCTTGCCGTTGTTCACATAGTCGTCGATATAGGCCGAAACGGTGTTCTGCATCATCTCCAGATCGGAATAGGGCCAGCCAGGTCCGGTGACGGTAAGGCCGTTGCCCTGCCCCTGATAGTCATAGCCCAGATTGGGGTGGGTGAGATGGCGGTTGTAGTAGGTGTAGGCGTTGTTGTGATAGGCCACGGTGGTGTAGCCCAGCGCCCGGAACTGGTTGCCCAGCGCAAAGGGCATATAGTCCTGATGGCTGGCGTAGAAGCTGAGATTGCCGTTGACCCATGTGGGGATGATGCCGGTCATGTGGGCAAACTCGCCGCCGGTGGTGGACTGTCCCCAGCCGGGCTGGTAATAGCTGTTGAATACAAAGCCCTCGTGGGTCAGCTTGTAGAGGGTGGGGGTCAGCTCCTTGCTGATGACATAGGGGGAGAAGGCCTCGGCGGTGATCTGGATCAGGTTCTTGCCCTGAAACAGGCCGGTGTATTCGTTCTGCTGGCTGGCGGTCTTGCTGCTGAAATACTGATGCATATTCTCCAGTGTGGAGCCGCCCACCAGCTCGGAGGTGGCGGAAAAGTCCAGATCCATCTTGTTGTAGCCGTAGACCATCGGTTCGGGATCACCCTCCGGTTCCGGCTCCTCCACATGGATCACCGGTGCGTCCGGCAGGCCGAACAGGCCGTACTGCGCCTCCAGCCGGATGGTGGCCGCCAGACCGAAGCGGGGAACGGCACGGTCCGTGACGTAATTATAGGTATAGTCGCCCCGGTCCGCGCCGGTATAGCACAGCACGCTGCCGGCGGTCTGACACACCACAAAGACCCCAAGGGCGATGAGCCGCATCCGGACGCTGAGGACCCGTCCCGGCAGCAGATGGCGGCGCAGCACGATCAGCACGATCAGCGGCACAAAGGCCAGCAGGATGAACACGATGCGGCCGAGGATGATCTCCAGCATGGTGGTGAAGAAATTGCCCACCACGTTGCCGGTCATCTGGGTGATGAAGCTCAAGCCCCAGTAGCTCTTGAAGTAGCTCTTGCAGCAAAGCTCGATGCACGTCAGCACCGTCCAGAGGGCGCACAGGGTGTAGGTCACGATGTGGGCGGCCTTGGGGGGCAGCAGATCCGCCAGTACCGTCACCGCGAAGCCTCCGGCGGCGGAAAACAGCAGAATATAGACAAGGGGCGTGTCCCAGAACAGGGTGCTGCGGTCACAGATCCGCAGCAGCAGCTCGTGATACAGCAGCGCCATAGGCAGAAAGAACAGCGGCCACAGCGTCCGCTTGGGGGCGTTTTCCTGCGGCTGCTCCAGACGGGTATGCTTCTCTTCCATAGAGGTGTCTCCTTATCGCCCCGGCGGGGGGCGGAAATCGTCAGAATCTGCCGAAAGGCAGTCCCAGTATCATACCACGCTTTTCCACCGTTTGCAATGGAAAGGGCAGGGGATAAAGAAAAGTTTACAATTGGCGCACGGGGGCAGACGAGGGGGGATTATGAACTTCCCGCAAACCTTTGCCGGGAGGACTTGATTTTCCCGTCCGGCGGTGATAGGATAGCCTCCGCTTCGGGGGAGACGTCCCGCGGAGCGGCAAATCGACAACACACAACGGGAAAAGGAGATTTGAACCATGAAAAAAGTATTTGCGTTTGCGCTGGCGCTGTGTCTGGTGCTGGCGCTGGCGGGCTGCGGCAATACCAACACCTCCGCCGGTAACAATACCGGTCACGACACGCCCTCCGGCGGCGAGACGCTGCGGGTGGAGCCGCTGGCCGGGACCATTGATGTGAACGATCTGGCCGACGCCACGCTGGACGTGGCTTTTGACGCGGCCTCCCTCCACACCGGGGACGGCCAGATGACGCTGGACGTGACGGTCTATGACTATGAGCGGTACGACGCGGCGGAGGTCTCCCAGCTGAAGGTGGGAGACACCATCGTGGCAAACGGTCAGGATATGGTCATCACGACCATCGACACCACCAACGGCGTGATCATCAACGGCGGCTATGAGCAGGGCGGTCTGACCCTGATGAGCGACGACGGCGGCACCCTGTTCGCCGCGGGCGCGGACGACAGCAAGACCTACCGTGAGGTGGGTACCGCGACCCTGCCTGTCGGCGACGGCTGTCAGCTGCTGGACAGCTCCGATCTCAGCGGCGGCGAGATCAAGGTGACCACCGCCGATCTGGCGGCTTTCCTGAAGGAGGACACCGTGACCTTCCGTCCCGGCAGCACCACCGTGACTGTCACCGGCGGCCAGATCACCGGCATCGCCCGGGTCTATATGCCCTGACGCAGACTGAAAAAAGAACGCCCCGCGGGGCGTTCTTTTTTATGGGATTCAGGCATCCTTCTTCTTCCGCAGCAGCGCCGCGCTGCCAGTGACGGACAGCAGACTCAGTCCCGCGTACAGGGCAATGCCGCCGTCGAAGGTCTTGGCGGACGTGACCGTGCCGCCCTTGGCGGGAGTGACGGGCTGGCGGCGGACAGTGTCGTGCGTGTCGTCGGTGCAGACGGCGGAGAGATAGATGGTGTCTCCGCTGCCTTCGGCCAGTTTCCATTTCTCCGGATCGACCTCAGAGGGGGGATCCAGCTCCGGACCGGAGTAGACGATGACCTCATCACTGTCCCGGACCAGCGCCACATAGCCGATGCTGCCTGCCGAGTGGGTCTTGCCCACGGCGGTGCCGTACTGTGCGGCGAAGTCACGGGCGGCGGCGTCCGTCAGGGTCAGACGGTATTCGGACTGGCCGAAGCCGCCCCGTGCGTTCTCATTCCACACCCATTCGCCGCTGAGCTGATCCATAGAGGTCAGGGCGAAGTCCCTGGTGGTATGGCTGTTGCTCTTGCAGTTGACGCGGACGGTGGTGATGCCCAGTTCTTTCAGCAGATCCAGGGAGGGCGGAGAGGGCGGAGCCGCCACTTCGATCAGAGTGTGTCCATCAAACGTCCATATTTCGTTCTCCATATCATAGTACAGCCAGAGGTCGCTGCCAAACAGCGGGATATAATTGCCGCCCACCTCCTGATCGTACCGCTGCACCAGCTTGTTGATGTCCAGCGGGATCCCGCACATCCATGTGTTCGAAAAATCGCTCCAGCGGATGTCCTCGCTGGTGACGGCGGACAGGGCGTACATCGTTTCATCCAGGTCGTAGCGCTTTTCCTCCTCCGTACCGGAAACGTGGATACAGGCCTGCGGCTGCAGGGCCTTCAGCTGCTCCGCTGTGGGCAGAGCAGGCTTCCGGCAGGATACCTGGAAGGTGACACCGGGGGTGGTCAGCGCTGTGCCGTCCGCGCCCAGCAGCGCCCACGTCTTGCTCCCGACGGTGTACGTCACGGAGAACGTGACGCTGCCGCTGCCGATGATCCGGTGGTGGAAATCGCCATCGTCACGGTGCTGACCGTCCCAATACTCCACAAAGGGTACGGCATTGACCGTCAGCGTGCCGGAATAGACGCTGTCGGTGCTCTTTTTGGAATCCCAGTCCAGCGAAAAGCTGGATTTCTGGACGATGTCGACGAAGGTGAGCTCTGTCTGGTGTTTCTCGCATTGCAGGGTGACGCTGCCGACCAGATCCCGCACGTCATGCCGCGAAAGCGTGGGAGCCTCGTCCGCCCATGCGGTGACGGCCAGCAGCCCCATGGCCAGCAGCAGTCCCAGCACCAGTGTTGTGATCCGTTTTTTCATACATGACCTCTCTTTCCCTGTTCCGTTTTTGTCTGCATGCCGCCGCACCAAGACACGGCGCGGTAAAGCACAGCTTTTTTACCGTGGTAAAAAAGCGCAGGCGCCCCGTGGGGCGCCTGCGCCGCACAGGTAGTACGTCTTCCTCTATTGTACGGGATTTTCCGGCGGATTGCAAGAAAAGGCCGCTGTCCGAATCATACAAAAATACACCTGTCCTTTGGGCAAAATGCTGGTATGTGTGCCAAACAGCGGGGAGGATCCTCCGCCCTTGACAGCTATGCTATAATAGAAATGATTGTAATTTTTGAGAAAAACGAGGAAAACGCTATGGAGATCACCCAAGGGGTGTCATTTGAGACCTTCGGATTGTCCGAGGCTACGCTGCGGGCGATCCGCAACAAGGGATATACTGTTTCCACGCCGGTGCAGGCCGGCTGCATCCCGCCCATGATGGCGGGGAAGGACGTGATCGCCAAGGCACCCACCGGCACCGGCAAGACCATGGCCTTCGGCATTCCCATCATTGAGAAGATCGACCCGGAAAGCGAAGAGGTGCAGGCCGTGATCATGGCGCCCACCCGGGAGCTGGCCATGCAGATCACCGACGAGATGCGGGACATCGCCGTGTACCACGAGGGGGTGCGGCTGGTGTGCCTGTACGGCGGCCAGCCCATCGCCAAGCAGATCAACGCTCTGAAGCGCAAGCCGCAGATCGTGGTAGCCACCCCCGGCCGTCTCAGCGACCATATGAAGCGCCGTACCGTGGTGCTGAAGGCGGTGAAGACCGTGGTGCTGGACGAGGCCGACCGGATGCTGGACATGGGCTTCATCCACGATGTGACCCGTATTCTGGACAAGATCCCCAGCCGGGAGAATCTGGGCATGTTCTCCGCCACCATCTCCCGGGAGGTGATGGACATTTCGTGGGTCTATCAGCGGGATCCCGAGGAGATCACCGTGCAGGCCACCAAGGAGAACAAGCCCGACATCCTGCAATACCGCATCGAGGTACCTGCCGACGGCAAGGTGGACGCCATCGCCAAGATCCTGGAGCATGAGGACTATGACCGGGTCATCTGCTTCTGCAACACCAAGGGAAACACCGAGCGGCTGACCAAGTTCCTGCAAATGCGGGGCGTGGACGCCAAGTGCATCCACGGCGACATCCCGCAGAGCAAGCGGGAGGCCGTGATGCAGCAGTTCCGGGACGGCAGGCTGCGGGTCTTTGTGGCTACCGATGTGGCCAGCCGCGGTATCGACGTGGACGATGTGGACGCGGTGTTCAACTACGACGTGCCGGAGGAGAACGAGTACTACATCCACCGCATCGGCCGCACGGGACGCGCCAAGCGTCACGGCGTGGCCTACACGCTGCTGAGCGATTTCCCCAGCCGTATGCGGCTGGACGATATTGTCCGCAATACCCGCAGCCAGATCACATCCGCCAGGCTGGCGGACGACGGCAGTGTGGTGACGGAGTGAGATTTTACGAAATGGTCTATCGAAAGAGCTTTCCTTATGTAAGGAGAGCTTTTCCCCCGCATCCCCCTGAAAGGAGTATTCCATGAAACCGATCAAACGACTGCTCTCCCTGCTGCTGGCGCTGTGCGTGGTGCTGACGCTTGCCGCTTGCGGCGAGGCGGAGCCGGAGCATATGACCGTTCACGCTGTGCTGGCGGACGCGCCCCGCACGCTGGATCCCGCTATGGCCGTTACCGAATCGGAAAAGACCGTGGACGCCCAGCTGTTTGAGAACCTGATGAAGCCCACCGCCGCCGGCGGTGTGGTTCCCGGTCAGGCCTCCGGCCATACCTATGTGGACAACATGGACGGCACGGAGACCTATACCTTCACCCTCCGCAATGACATCTACTGGTCGGACGGAAAGAAGGTCACCGCCCATGACTTCGCCTATGCATGGCAGCGGCTGGTGGATCCGGAGACCGGCTCCCCCCACGGTGCCATTCTGAACATGGTGGCAGGCTATGCCGATGCCGTTTCCGGCGATCCGGCGGCGCTGCAGGCCTGGGCGGAGGACGACCGTACCTTCGTGGTGGTCATTGATGGGCATTGCTCCTACTTCCTGTCGGTGGTGTGTACCGCGGTCTCCACTATGCCGGTGCGCTCCGATGTGACCCAGCCGCAGGCGGAGGAGGACGCCGCTGCCGACGGCACGGAGCCTGCCCCCAAGGCGGACTGGTCCCTGTCCGCCGCCACGCTGCTGACCAATGGTCCCTACGCCGTGGCCGGTATGGACGCCAACGGCCTGCAGGCCAGCGTGGCCGCCAAGTATTACGACGCCCGCCGTCTGGGGCCTGACCGGCTGGAGTTTGCCTACACCGCCGGGACAGAAGAGGCCATGGCGCTGTATGACAGTCAGCAGGCGGACTTTGTGCTGGACGCCGGCGAGGCGGAGGGGGCTGTGGAGGCCTCCGGCGCCGCCGTGGGCGTGGTGCTGGTGAACCAGATGGCCACCAGTCTCAGCGAGAGTATGCGTCAGGCCATGTCCATGGCCATCGACCGCAGCGCGCTGGCGGAGCTGGCCGGCGGCGGGACGGAGACCTTTCATGCCGCCGAGGGGCTGATCCCCAACGGCATCACCACCTCGCAGGGGGAGTCCTTCCGTCAGGCCAACGGCGCGGTCATCGACAACGACCCCGAGAAGTACCAGCAGCGGTGCGACGAGGCCAAGACGCTGATGAACAGCGACGGCTATACCGATGCGGTGCTGTCCATGCTGACGCCGGTGACGCTGATCTATGAAAACGAGGGCGCCAACGGCAAGGTGGCGCAGGCGCTGCAAACCGTGTGGCGGGAGAAGCTGGGCATCAAGGTATCACTGCGGGCGCTGAGCCATGAGGATATGGTGCTGGCGCTGCAGAACGGCGAGTTCACGCTGGCGCTGAGCGCCGTCAACGGCGACCGCAACACCGCGCTGGGCTATCTGAACCGCTTCCGCAGCGGCCAGACGGAGAACTACGGCCAGTTTTACTCCAATGCCTACGATATGCTGATCCGCACCGCCGCCAACTCCAGCAGCGACGAGGCGCGGGACGCCTATCTGGCAGACGCGGAGACCATGCTGCTGGAGAGCGGCTATGTGATGCCCCTCTACAACGAGACCTACACATGGCTGCTGCGCCCTACCCTGACCGGCCTGCATACCGACGGTATGGGCGTGTATTACTTCCAGAATGTTGTGAAGGCAGGCGCGTAAAAGCGCGAAAGCAGCGCGTGGAAACGAACCACGGAGCCTGCGGCTGTCCGGGACAGCCGCAGGCTCTCTTAAAAAATTTATCCACAGGAAAATGGTGGTTTGCTCTTGACAAGGGACGCAGGATATTGTATAATGTCCCTCGGACATCACGCCTTGGTGACATAGCCAAGTGGTAAGGCAAGGGTCTGCAAAACCCTCATTCCCCGGTTCAAATCCGGGTGTCACCTCCA
>CAKTKM010000052.1 GCA_934569425.1 uncultured Oscillospiraceae bacterium | reverse complement strand
GCCTCCAGTGCGCCGTGGCAGGCGCCGCAGGCACCGGCCTCGGACTGCATCTCCACCAGACGGACGGTCTGGCCGAAAATGTTCTTGCGGCCCTTGGCAGACCACTCGTCAGCGTGCTCGGCCATGGGGCTGGACGGGGTGATGGGATAGATGGCGGCAACTTCCGAGAAGGCATATGCCACATATGCCGCCGCTTCGTTACCGTCGCAGATCTTCATGAGCTTACTCATCGTTCTTTTCCTCCTCATTCTTCCGGAACGTCTCCGTCACAGGGGACAGAAAACGCACAGATATACAACTATACATGGTAACACGTTTCGGGGGAAAGTCAATTTCCCCGCGGGGATTTCTGCGTTTTCCCCGATGGAGCGGGGATTTTTTTGTGAAAAAAGTCAAAGGGCGCAAATGACCGGGCTTCCGTCAAAGGCCAGCTGTCCGTTCCGCACCGTCACGGAGCCTCCCAGCGCGTTGGAATAGCTGCCGTCCGGCAGCTCCACCGGCACGCTGCCCGCGCCGCGGCGCAGCAGGTCGAACACCGCCAGCAGCCTGCCCTCCGTGCCTTCGTAGTGACCCAGCACAAGGCCGTTCGACTCCTCCAGCCAATAACCGCCGGAGAGGGGCAGGGTCTTTTTGATCTCCTTGAGCCGCCCCAGCATCAGCTGAATATCCCGGCGCATGTCGCCGTAGTTGCTCTGCCGCTCAAAGAAGTCCACCCGCTGCCGGGGCGCGTACTCCATACCGCTGTAGAGCAGCACGGCGCCCCGTTGAAAATAGAGGAAGGCCAGCCAGTTGTCCAGCTGCCGGTCGTCCTGCATCCATGAAGCGGCGCGGGGGGTATCGTGGTTCTCCAGGAACCGCGCCTTGATGTAGTAGGCAGGATAGGTCAGTTCCTGATAATTCAGCAGCTCCACATATTCCCGCAGCGTCTTCTTTCCCGTCAGCACCCCTTCAAACCACGGCCAGACATCGTAGTCATAGGTCATGTCGAACACGGACTGCACCTCGGTATCCGTGGCGCAGCAGGCGCCCATCCGGCGCATGGCAAGCACATGGGCGCCGTGGACGCTCTCCGCCAGCCAGATACAGCCGGGACGGACGGTCTCCACCTCTTCCCGCGCCTGACGCCAGAAATCCATGGGGACGGCGCTGGCCACATCGCAGCGGAAGCCGTCCACGATGGCCGCCCACTGCTTCAGGGTGTCGATCTGATAGCGCCACAGGTCACGGTTCCGGTAATCCAGATCCACAATATCCCACCAATCCGCCACGCGGCGGGTGGGCTGTCCGGTTTCGTCCCGCAGGAAGAACTCCGGATGGGCCATGGCCAGCACGGAGTCCGGCGAGGTGTGGTTATACACCACGTCGATGATGCATTTCATCCCCCGCTGGTGGATGGCTTCGACCAGATGGCGCAGATCCTCCACGGTACCCATGTCGGGGTTGACGGCACGGTAGTCCCGTATGGCGTAGGGGCTGCCCACGGTACCCTTGCGTCCCGTTTCGCCGATGGGGTGAATGGGCATCAGCCACAGGATGTCCGTCCCCAAGGCACGCAGGCGGTCAAGGTCGCCCTCCAGCGCGCGGAAGGTCCCTTCCTGCGTGTGGCCGCGGACAAACACGCTGTAGATCACCTGACGGCGCAGGGTAAGATCGGTATTCACTGCCATATCGCGTCCTCCTTTTCATTGCAGCATTGCGAGAAATTCCTCCTCCGTCAGCACGGGGATGTTCAGCTCCTGCGCCTTGCGCAGCTTGCTGCCGGCATTCTCGCCGGCCACCACATAGGTGGTCTTCTTGCTGACGGAGCCGCTGGCCCGGCCACCCCGCTGCTCGATCATGGCGGCGGCCTCGTCCCGGGTGAATTTTTCCAGTGTGCCGGTCAGCACGAAGGTCTGTCCGGCGAAACGGTCGTCCTGCTTTTGCTGACGGCTGGTCATGTTGACCCCCGCCTCCCGCAGCCGCCGCAGCAGGTCGCGGGACTGGGGGCTGTCCATCCACCGGCGGATATAGCCGGCGGTGACGGAGCCTATGTCGTCGATGGCGGTCAGCTCCTCCTCGGAGGCGGCGGCAAGGGTGTCAAGGCTGCCGAAGCGGGAGGCCAGCACCTTGGCGGCCTTGTCCCCCACCTGACGGATCCCCAGCGCGCTGATGAGCCGCCACAGGTCGTTTTCCTTGCTCTTTTCGATGGCCGCCACCACGTTGGCGGCGGACTTCTCACCCATGCGCTCCAGACGGGCGATGTCCTCCGTTCGCAGGCTGTAAAGGTCGGCGGCAGTTTTGACAAGTCCGCTGTCCACAAGCAGCTGGATCACAGCCGGCCCCATGCCCTCGATGTCCATGGCGCTGCGTCCGGCAAAATGGGTCAGATTCCGCAGCAGCTGCGCCGGACACTCCGCGCCGGTGCAGCGGATGGCCACGCCGTCCTCATCCCGGCTCACCGGCGCACCGCACACGGGGCAGACCTCCGGCAGATAGTAGGGTACCGCGCCCGCCGGACGCTTGTCCGGCACCACCTCCACGATCTCGGGAATGATCTCCCCCGCCTTCTGGACGATGACGGTGTCCCCGATGCGAATGTCCTTGGCGGTGATAAAATCCTGATTGTGCAGCGTGGCATAGGTGACGGTGGTACCGGCCAGACGCACCGGCTCCAGCTCCGCCTTGGGCGTCAGCACGCCGGTGCGCCCCACCTGCACCACGATGTTCTTCAGCACCGAGGGCTTCTGCTCCGGCGGATACTTATAGGCCACCGCCCAGCGGGGACATTTGGCGGTACTGCCCAGCACGTCACGCTGCGGCAGGCTGTCCAGCTTCACCACGGCGCCGTCGATGTCAAAGGGGAAATCCATGCGGGTATCTCCCAGACGGTCGATCTCGGCAAGGATGTCCTCCGCCTTTTTCAGCGGCGTGTGGGGAATGACCTTGAAGCGCTGGCTTGCCAGATAGTCCAGTGTCTCGGTATGCGCGGCAAACGTCCATCCCTCCGCCAGCTGGAGATTGAAAACGGCGATGTCCAGCCGGCGCCGGGCGGCGATCCTGGAATCCAGCTGCCGCAGAGAACCGGCGGCAGCGTTGCGGGGGTTGGCCAGCAGTGGCTTACCCTCGATCTCACGGCGGGCGTTGATCTCCTCAAACACGCTGCGGGCCATATAGACCTCGCCCCGCACGATGAGGTGGGGCAGCTTCTCCGGCAGCGTCATGGGGATGGAGCGGATGGTGCGGAGATTCTCCGTCACGTCCTCCCCCACCCGTCCGTCGCCGCGGGTGGCGCCCCGGACAAAGACACCGTTCCGGTATTCCAGTGCCACGGACAACCCGTCCACCTTCGGCTCCACGCTGTAAACGGCATCGGGCATTTCCTCAGCTATCTTCTCCAGAAATTCCCGCACCTCGCCGCCGTCAAACACGTCCTGAAGACTCTCCAGCGGCACCGCGTGGCGCACCTCCTCAAACTGGCTCAGCAGCTTGCCTCCGACCCGCTGGGTAGGGGAATCGGGAGTGATCTCCTCGGGATGCTCCCGCTCCAGATCCTCCAGCCGCCGCAGCAGGTGGTCATACTCATAGTCCGACATGGTAGGCGCGTCCAGCACATAGTAGAGATACCCGTTGGCGTTGAGGGTCTCCCGCAGCTGCTTCATCTCTTCACGATAGTCCATGGCTCATCCTCATTTATCCGTTGTTCATGATATAATCCTCGGCATACTGGCCGATGTCGTCCGGCAGGGTGCTGAAATAGGTATACGTCTCCGGTACGCCGCCCACGATCACCGTTTCCGCCACGACGATCTCGTTGGACACCTTGGTGGAGGTGGTCATCCCCGGCAGCAGGATGCTCATATAGACATCCACATCCAGAAAGATCTGGTGGCGGGTCTGGTTGATACCGGCGGCGGTAAACTGGTTGCGGAACACGGCGTTGGCGCTGCCCACCGCCTGCATCCGCACATGGAGGCACGGCCCCCGTCCCGCCAGCAGCGCGGAGCCGGTCAGCGTCCCCAGAGGGATGGTCAGCTCGCTGGTGGAGATCTCCGACAGGCGGCGCAGGATCTCATCGGCGATCCGCCCCTGCATACGGTTCACCTCCGCCACGTTGCTGCGCAGGGCGGTGATGTGGCCGGAGTCATCCTTATCAAAGATCACAAAGGCGGCGTAATCAATCTCTCCGCTTTCCACCGCCTCGTTGACAGCGGCGGAGACCACGCGGTTCACCATGTTGGACACCCGCGCCGTGGCCATGCTGGTCATCACCGGCTTCAGATGCCACAAAAGGGACACCGCCGCCGCCAGCAGCGCCAGCGTCAGCAGCGTCAGCCACACGCCGAAGCGCTGACGGGGCGTCAGGCGCAGATAGCGCAGACGATCCACGGCACACACCTCCCTTTACGGGAAGGGTATGCGCCTCCGGCTTATCCTTATTCCTCCCAGCCGTTGACGATGGCTTTGAAGGCTTTGCCCCGCTCGGCAAAGTTCGGAAACTGGTCAAAGGCCGCGCAGGCGGGAGACAGCGTTACCACATCACCGGACACCGCATGGTCGCGGGCGGCCTCCACCGCCTTTTGGAAGGGCGTGACCTCCAATATCTCCGGATGACCGGGACGGTAGTCCCCGGCATTTTCCACGGCGGCGCGGATTTTGGCGGCGGTGGCGCCGCACAGCACCAGCAGCTTGACGTGCTCCACGATCTCACCGCCCAGCGCGTCAAAGGGAATGTGCTTATCGTAGCCGCCGGCGATGAGGATCACCTTCTCCGGGAAGGAGCGCAGACCCGCCGTGGTACGGCTGGGGCTGGAGGCGATGGAGTCATTGTAGTACCGGACGCCCCGGTAGGTACGCACCAGCTCGATACGGTGCTCCACACCGCCGAAAGCGCGGGCGAATTCCCGGATGATCCCGTCGGGCACAAGGCCGTTCACAGCGGCCACCGCCGCCATGTAGTTTTCCACATTGTGCAGGCCGGGCAGTTTGATGTCGTCGGTGGTCATCACGATCCGCTCGCCCCCGCCGTCCCGGCAGATGATCTCCCTGTCCCGCAGGAACACGCCCTGCTCCGGCTCCGACAGGCGGCTGAAATACACGGCGTGGCCGGGGACGCTCTGTCCCTGCCCGCGGGTGATGGTGTTGTCAAAATTGAAGATCGCCCTGTCCCCGTCTTTCTGGTGACGGAAGATATTCTCCTTGGCGGCCACATACTCCGCCATGTCCTTGTGGACGTCCAGATGGTTGGGCGCCAGATTGGTCACAACGGCGATATGGGGGCTGCGCTTCATGGTCATCAGCTGGAAGCTGGACAGCTCCAGCACGGCGTAGTCCTCCGCCCGCATACGCCCCGCTTCGCACAGCAGAGGGTGGCCGATGTTGCCGCCCATATGGACGGTATTACCCGCCTTCTTCAGCAGCTCGGCGATGATGGTGGTGGTAGTGGTCTTCCCATCACTGCCGGTCACGGCGATGATGGGACAGGGACACACCTCAAAAAACACCTCCATCTCGGAGGTCAGCACGCTGCCCCGAGCCACAGCCCGCGCCAGCTGCGGCACATCGGGACGCAGCCCCGGCGTGCGGAAGATCACGTCCTGCGTCAGTCCCTCCAGATAGTCCGCGCCCAGCCGCAGGCGTGCGCCGAGCGCCTCCAGCTGATCCGCCGTATCGCCCAGCTGCTCGCGGGTGCGTCTGTCGCAGGCGGTGACGGCAATGCCCTCCTCCAGCAGCAGGCGGATCAGGGGCGTGTTGCTGACGCCGATGCCCACCACTGCCACGGTTCTGCCCCGGAGGGAATTCAGATAGTCCTGTAATGTCATGGGATAGCCTCCCTGTTGTTTTTTGGATCGTTTTATTATACCGCACCTGCCCCGCAGATTCAATCAAAACAGGGAAAAAACCGCGAAAATGGTACGCGCCCCTGAAAACCGGGGTCTTCAGGGGCGCAAAAGCCTTACTTGACGCCAAACAGCAGCGCTCCGTAGGTGGGGAACGGCCAATAGCGGGCGGCGGTATGGCGCTCGGCCTCGTCGCAGAGGGCGCGGAGGGCGGCCATTTTGGGCAGGACGGCATCCCGGATGAAACCGGCGCTCTCCGTCACATCCGGAATGGTGTGATAGGCGTCCAGCGCTGTCTCCAGCTCCGCCGCCGCAGCGGCGATCCGCTCCGTCAGGTCGGAGAGGAGCCGGATGCGGTCGGTCTCGTAGCTTCCGCCGATCGTGGGAACGGCGGCCTTCTTGGCGGCCAGCCCCTCGGCCAGCGAGACCGTGTAGTCCTCCACAGCGGGCAGGATCAACCGCCGTGCCATATCCACCATGGTACGCGCCTCGATGTGGACGGTCTTGCGGTAGTTGTCCAGCATGATCTCGCAGCGGGAACGGATCTCCGGCTCGGACATGACCTTCAGAGAGGTCAGCATCCGGATGTTTTTCTCCTGCAGGATGCAGGGCAGGGCGTCGGGCGTGGTCTTCAGGTTCAGCAGTCCCCGCTCCTCCGTGGCCTCCCGGATCCACGCCTCGTCATAGCCGTTGCCGTTGAAGATGATCCGCTTGTGGCGGCGGACGGTGTCGCGGATCAGGGCGTGGAGCGTCTCTTCAAAATCTCCGGCGTGCTCCAGCGTGTCGGCGTACTGCCGCAGGGACTCCGCCACAGCGGCGTTCAGCATGATGTTGGCGCAGGCGATGGAGTTGGCGGAGCCCAGCATCCGAAACTCGAATTTATTGCCGGTAAAGGCGAAGGGGGAGGTACGGTTGCGGTCGGTGGTGTCCCGCAGGAACTTTGGCAGCACATGGACACCCAGCTTCATGACCCGCTGCCGGGTACCGGCGTAGGGCTCGTCCTTTTCGATGGCATCCAGAATGGCCGTCAGCTCATCGCCCAGAAAGATGGACACCACGGCGGGAGGTGCCTCGTCAGCGCCGAGGCGGTGGTCATTGCCCGCCGTGGCCACAGACAGGCGCAGCAGATCCTGATAATCGTCCACCGCCTGAATGACGGCGCACAGGAACAGCAGGAAGCGTGCGTTCTGATCCGGCGTGTCGCCGGGAGTCAACAGATTGACGCCGGTATCGGTGGTCATGGACCAGTTGTTGTGCTTGCCGGAGCCGTTCACACCGTCGAAGGGCTTTTCGTGCAGCAGGCACACCAGTCCGTGCCGCTCGGCCACCTTCTGCATGATCTCCATGGTCAGCTGGTTATGGTCGCAGGCCACGTTGGTGGTAGTGTAGACCGGCGCCAGCTCGTGCTGGGCGGGCGCCACCTCGTTATGCTCCGTTTTGGCAGGGACACCCAGCCGCCACAGTTCCTCGTTCAGATCCGCCATATAGGCCGCCACCCGGGGCTTGATGGCGCCGAAATAGTGGTCGTCCATCTCCTGCCCTTTGGGCGGCATGGTGCCGAACAGCGTGCGGCCGCAGAAGGTCAGATCCTCCCGCCGGGCAAACAGCTCACGATCCACCAGAAAATACTCCTGCTCCGCGCCCACGGAGGTACGAACGCACTTGACATCCTCATTGCCGAACAGATCGAGGATCCGCATGGCCTGCTTGTTCAGCGCCTGCATGGAGCGCAGGAGGGGCGTTTTCTTGTCCAGCGCCTCGCCGCCGTAGGAACAGAAGGCCGTGGGGATGCACAGCGTCTTATCCTTGATGAAAGCGTAGGAGGTGGGATCCCACGCGGTATAGCCCCGCGCCTCAAAGGTGGCCCGCAGGCCGCCGGAGGGAAAGCTGGAGGCATCCGGCTCGCCGCGGATCAGTTCCTTGCCGGAAAACTCCATGATGGCGCCGCCGTCAGGTGACGGGGAGAGAAAGCTGTCGTGCTTTTCCGCCGTGATGCCGGTCAGGGGCTGGAACCAGTGTGTATAGTGGGTGGCGCCGTGCTCCACCGCCCAGTCCTTCATGGCGTCCGCCACGGCGTTGGCCACCTGCACATCCAGATCTCCGCCCTGATCGATGGTCTGCTTCAGGGAGGTATAGACCTCGTAGGGGAGCCGCTCTTTCATCCGGCGGTCATCAAACACCAAGCTGCCAAAATATTCCGGAACTGTACGCATCGTGATCCACTCCTTTTCACTGGTCATGAAGCAAAAAAAGCGTCGGAGAGAACTGCCTCTCCCGGACGCCCTTGCCTTTGATTGGGTAATTATAAACACGAAAAAGTGGTTTGTCAATCCGCGTTTTCTCCATTTTCAGATATTCTTACGAAACACAAAGACAGAAGTGTACCGTTTTGTCATTTGACAGTGGAACAGGTTTCTGCTATGATACGGCACAGTCAAGGAAAGGAGACGCGATATGGAAAAATTCATTCCCTACGAAAAGCTCTCCAAAAAGGAGAAGCGCCGGCGTAACGCCCTGCTGCGGGGAACATGGGGGCCGCTGAATCCCGTCACCCGCAAAAGCAAAAATCCCAAGGCATATGACCGGAAAAAGACACGGAAGTGGATCGACGATCCCTTGTCCGTGTCTTTTTTGTTGGGCTGATCCCTGCTATCTAAAAAAATAATTAGCTTCCCTGACAAAAAGTCTTGTAATATGACAGACTCTGCGTTAAGATATTGTTATATACCATGCCGATAGCATCAATCGGCAAAATCAATAAAGGAGAGTCTTATCACAATGGAGCGCATCTTCCACCTGAAGGAAAACGGCACCACCGTCAAGACGGAGATCCTGGCGGGTCTGACCACCTTCATGACCATGGCGTACATCATCGCCCTGAACCCCAACCTGCTGACCAATTTTGCCGTCGGCACCCCTCTTTGGAACGGCGTGTTTCTGGCCACCTGCATCGCCAGCGCCATCGGCACCGCGTGCATGGCATTTCTGGCCAACAAGCCCTTCGTCATGGCGCCCGGCATGGGTCTGAACAGCTTTTTTGCCGTGATCGCCGGCAATGTGGCCGCCATGCTGCAAACCGATTATACCAGCGCCTTTCAGGCGGTGCTGTGCATCATCCTTGTGGAGGGCATTGTCTTCCTGCTGCTGAGCGTGTTCAACATCCGCGACAAGATCGTAGACGCCATTCCGCTGGGCGTGCGGCTGGGCATCGGCCCCGCCATCGGTCTGATGCTGATGAACATCGGCCTCGGCTCTAATGTGGGCATCTATGCCGAGGGCAACGGCTATACCTCCCCCTTCTATGTCCTGCGGGACTTCTTCGGCGCCATGACCCCCAGCGTGATCAAGGGTCACAT
>CAKTKM010000051.1 GCA_934569425.1 uncultured Oscillospiraceae bacterium | reverse complement strand
CATAAACGCAACTGTGATAATACCACACCTTGCGGCAAAATGCAAGTACTTTTTTACAATTTTACCGTAGAATTCGTGTGGAAGAAGTAAAGAAGCATTTCCGCCACATTTTTTTCCAGTACGCGTCCCAGTGCCAGCGCGTAGGCCTCCAGTTGCGGACGATAGTGCTCAGCACGCTGCGCCTGCTGCTGCGGGGTAATGCGGTCTGTTTTGAAGTCCACCACCACAAGCCCCTCCGGGGTTTCAAAAGCGCAGTCCACCACACCCTGCAGCAGCAGCTCCTCGCCTGCCGCCTGCGGATCGTACAGCCGGGCGTCGGTCAGCAGCGCAAAGCGGTATTCCCGCCAGACCTGACCGGCATTGCGGATCCGCTCCGCCAGCGGCGAAGCCAGAAACCGTGCCACCATGCCGTGATCCACCGCGGCGGCCTGCCGCGGGGGCAGCAGATGCCGCTGTGCCATGGATGCCACGGCTTCCGCCACCGCGTCCTTCGTGGGCGGCGTGCGGAGATCAATGTACTGCATCACGGCGTGAACGGCGGTACCGGTTTCTGCAGCTGTCAGACCGGTGATCTTCTGTAAAAATTTCGGCTTTTCAAACAGTACCGCTTTGCGGTGGCTGAGAGAACCTTCGGCAAGCTCTTCGTCGATGGCACGGCCCTTCAACTGGGTGGCTGTTACCTTACCGGGGGTAACGGCGGCACGAGGGTGGCCGTAGACCCACTCCAGCGGCGCGGGATCAAAGAGCAGGGGCGATTCGGCGGACGTTTCTGTGTCCTCCGCTGCACGAAGCGCAGGCAGCGCGGCGGGATCGTCCCATAGATAAACCTGCCAGCCGCCATCCTCGGCGGTCTGCTCCGGGGGAAAGGCGTCCGCCCAACGGCACAGCTTGCCGCCCTGCGCCGTACACAGCAGCGGCAGCAGCATCCAGTCGCCCAGACACCGTCCCGCCGCCACCGCCTCCGGCGCTGCGGGAACGCCGGCAATGGCGGCCAGATCGTTGATCCGTTTCTGCCCTTTGCGCAGGCAGTCCACCGCGATCATTTTTTCCTGCGCACGGGTCATGGCGACATAGAGGATCCGCATTTCCTCAGACCGGCTTTCCCGCTGCAATTGCAGCGCCACCGCTGTTTTGCTGACGGTGTCATAGCGGATGCAGCGGTCACGATCCACCCGCTCCGTCCCCAGCCCCAGTTGAGGATGCACCAGCACCGGCTCCTGTGTGTCCCGGGGATCGAACCGCTTACTGAGATCACAGAGAAAGACAATGGGGAATTCCAGTCCCTTGGATTTGTGGATGGACATGATGCGGACACCGCCGGCGCCCTGACGGGTGGAAAGATCCGGCGCGTCTCCGTTTTCCAGCAGTGTGCGCAGATAGGCGGTAAAGTCGAACAGACTCTTGCGTCCCGCCTCCGCCATCTGGCGGGCGTAGGCGTAGAAGGCCGCCAGATCGTCGCGGCGCGCCTGTCCATCCGGCATGGCGCCGAACACTGCCGGACAGTGACAGACATCATAGATCCGCCAGATCAGCGCGTCCACCGGTTCATCGCGGGCGGCGGCGCGCAGGGACTCCAGCGTCTGCAAAAAGGCACGGGTGTCCTCTCCCTCATCCAGCAGCAGAGCGTCATAATAGTCGCCGTCCTGCTTCAGCGCCCGAATGGCCGCCAGACGATCCGGCGTGAAACCAAACAGGGGAGAGCGCAGCACAGAGATCAGCGGCACGTCCTGACGGGGATTGTCGAGGACCTGCAGCAGCGACCAGATGACGGCGATCTCCACAGTGGAGAAGAAATCCCCGCTTTCATCGGCGGCGCAGGGAATGTTCTGCGCCGCCAGCGCCGCGGTAAAGGCTTTCAGACGCCCGCGGGGGGAGCGCATCAGGATCACAAAGTCCTCCGGACGGCACCGGCGCAGTCCGTCGCCGTCCGTAACAGCATAGCCCTCGTCCAGCATGCGGCGGATGCGCTCCGCCACAAAGCGCGCCTCCACTGCCGTGCGGTCAAACCGTTCCTCCTCCGTGTCGGATACGTTGATAAAATGGAACTCCGCAGCCGTATCCCCGTGGGGGGGATAGTATTCCGCGCCGAAATAGAGCCGCTCTTCGGCTCCGTAGTCGATCTCTCCCATCTGGCGGGACATAATGCTGCTGAAAATGGCGTTGCAGCCGTCCAGCACGCTCTGCCGGGAGCGGAAATTCCGACTGAGCAGCACCTTGCGGGGCTGCCCGTCCTCCGCCTGCTGGGCGGGGACATAGGCATGGTATTTTTGCAGAAAGATCGTAGGATCCGCCAAGCGGAAGCGGTAAATGCTCTGCTTTACGTCTCCCACGGTGAACAGGTTCTGTTCCTGCCGGGAGACCGCGTTGAAAATGCAGTTCTGCACATCGTTGGCGTCTTGATATTCGTCCACCATGATCTCGCGGTATCGCCGCGAGATCTGTTCCGCCAGTGGGGTGGGGCGTCCGTCAGCGTTTTGCAGCAGTTCAATGGCATAATGCTCCTGATCTGAGAAATCCATAACGTTGCGCCGTGCCTTCTCCGCCTGATAGCGGCGGGTGAAATCGGCAGTCAGTTCCGTCAGCGCCAGCATAGCGGGCGCCATGGCGGCCAGATCGGATAGATGCTCCGCCTGTGGCGTTTCAAAGGGCTTCGCCAGCTCCTTTACTACGTCCTTACACCGGTCGCGCAGCGCCTTGGCTCTTTCTTTTTCCGGATTTTCCCCTCGGATGGGCTTGATACGGAAGAACTGAGGGATCCGCTGGGTCATCTTGTCCCAATCTCCCCGGGCGTCGGCAAAGGCGTACAGCTCCTCCGCCGTGGCGGTGAAGCTGGAGCCGTAGACAGCGGCCACCGCGTCATCCATGATGCTTCCCGCGGCCTTTTCCAGCAGGGCTGCCCAGAATTCCGCCCGGGAGGCCGCATCCTCCATGATGACCTGGCCGTAGAGGGAATCATCCATGCTTTCCGGCAGGGAACTCCAGTCGCCGCGTACCGCCTCCAGCCACTTCAGCGGATAGGGATGGCTTTGCAGCTTGCGGTGCAGCTCCAGCACCAGGCGTTCCAGCGCACGGTCATCCCGTCCCGCGCCCAGTGTCTCTGCCAGCTGGCGGCGCTGTCCGTCCATAGCGGCGTAAAAATCCTCCAGCGCCGCTGCCAGCACCCGCTCTTTTACCATGTCGGCCTCCTGCTCGTCCAGCACGCGGAAGTCCGGCGTCAGAGCGTGACCCTCTACCGCCGGCAGACGGTAGATGTTCTCCCGCAGCAGTGATACGCAGAAGGCGTCCACGGTTTTAATATCCGCCTGATAGACACGGAACAGCTGGCGGCGCAGGTGGGCGTCCTCCGGATGCTCCGCCACACGGCGGCTCAGCTCCGCCGCGATCTTGCCCCGTAGCTCAGAGGCCGCCGCCTTGGTGTAGGTAATGATCAGAAAATCATCCACGGAGTACTGCTCCTCGGTGATATACCGGAACAGCCGCTCCACCAGCACCTTGGTCTTGCCGGAGCCGGCGGCGGCGGACACCAGCAGGCTGCCGCCGCGATCCTCCACTGCTCTGCGCTGGTCCAGGGTCAATTCAACTGCCACGGTGTCCCTCCTCTCCGTACTGCGCGTCCATCAGCGCCCAGAAATCCGCTTTGTCTGTTTTGATCATCTGCCGCCGCCTGTCACACTTTTCGTCGAAGTAGCAGGCCGAGGCGAAGGCGCAATAGGTGCAGGCGTTGTCCTGCGGAGTGCGGACGTAAGGATCCGCGTCAATATTGCCCCGGGCGATCTCGCCGGTGATCTGGCGCAGAAGCTGATCCACATACCGCCCCAACTGTCCCAGCTGCGCCATCGTGGCCAGATCGCCGGACAGTGTGCCGTCTTTTTTTACCCCAACAGGCAGGTAGCAGGGCGCCTCCAATGCGCTGTGTTCCATGGCCTGCAGTACCTGCGGTTCACTCAGCACCAGACCTGTGCGGCGCAGCGCGCTTTGCAGGGCGGTTTTCAGTTTTTCATCGCTGATGCTCCGATCCTGACGCAGGATCACGTCCCGCGCCGGCTGGTACAGTACGCCGCAGGGAACCACGGGATAACCGAAGTACGACCGCCCCTCCCGTTCCAATGTAAAGAGGTACAGCAGCATCTGTATGCCAAGCCCGTACCGGATGTCGGTCAGGTCAAAGCTCTTTTTGCCGGTTTTGTAGTCCACAACCCGCAGGTACAGTTTCCCGTCGTGGAGCCAGCCGTCCACCCGGTCCACCTTGCCGGAGACGGAAAGTGTGGCACCATCCTGCCGTACAGAGATGGCGGGCAGGTCGCCGCTGCGGCCGCCGAAGCTCAGCTCGAAGGAGATCGGAACGAAGTCCGACTGTCGCATTTCCTCCGCGATCCCCAGAACAATGGTGGCGGCAGTTTCCCGCAGACGGCTGAAAAGATAGCGGAAGCGGGCGGGGCGGTTGGGGTAGTCGTCGATGCATTCGGCGGCGTAGCGGTCTACATAGACCTGCACCATGCGGCGCAGGACATCATCGTTTACCTGTCCGTAGCCGCCCCGTTCCTTTACCTCGCGGTTTACATTTTCCAGAAGATAATGGAGGAAGGTGCCGACCTCCGGCGCTTCAAAGCCCGCTCGTTTCCGCTCTCTGGCCCGCAGACCGTACTCCATGAAATAGCCGAAGTGACAGGAACGCACACGGTCGATCCGGCTGGCGGACATGGCGATGGTGTGGCCGTACAGGGATTGCACCGCCTCCGGCGACAGGCGTCCCCGCTCCATGTGCCGCGCCCGTTCCATGGCGGCCAGCGCCGCGGCGCAGCTGGGACTTTGGGCAAAGTAACGCCGCAGTGCTTCGTTTTCCCCCGCGGCACACAGTGCCGTTGCGGGAACGGTCAGGCGATACGCGCCGTCTTCGCGCTGGACGCTCACGCGGGGGAACAGCTTCATCACCCGCTCCACCACAAAGGAGGGGCGCAGCTCCGCGCCTGTCACATCGGTAACGCTCCAGCTGATCCGCAGCTGCTCCGTGGGCTGCGCGATGCAGGCGTAAATGTTCTGCATTTCATTGTCCAGCGCGTCAAAGGTCGCGTCGGAAAGCGAAATATCCCGCTGCCGGAGTGCCTGCCGGTCATCGCTGTCCAGCACGCCGCCATCCTTGTCGATCTGGGGCAGCAGATGATCGTTGGCGCCCAGAAGGAACAACACGCGGACACGGTGGCGGTCGTTGCGGGTGATCTCGCTGACCTTCACCTGATCCAGCGTGGCGGGGATGGTTCCCACGCTGTACTGGGTCAGCACCAGACGAAGCAGACGGGCAAACTCCTCGCCCTCCAGCTCCGTATCCCCCAGGATCCCCACAAACTGATCCAGCACATCGCAGAAGATCTGCCACAGCTGGGCGTATTCCTCCGCCGGCTGCACCTGTCCTGCCGCCAGCAGGGAATCTGCCTTATCGCGCAGTGCCTCCGGAACGCCGGAGGCCGCCGCGAATTCGTACAGCACCCGTGCCTTGCCCCGGGCGGGCCCCTGTGCCTGCAATCCCTCTGACAGTGCCAGCAGCGGGGTGCGTACCTTCTGCCGGATGCGGTTGATCTCCGCCAGACGGGCGGCGCGATCTTCGGTCATGTCCACGCCGTAGCCGTCGGGGTTCAGCGTCCACGGAACGTCCCGCAGCCACATGCCGCCCCGGATCTCCCAGCGGATCACATAGTTTTCCAGCATATCGCATTCTGCTGCCGTAACGTCGGTCATACCGGTTTTCAAGTAGCGGAACATATCCTCATAGGTGAAGCCGCCGGTAACGGCGTCCACGGCGGACAGCAGCAGCGTGATCACCGGCTTTTCCAGAATGTCGCTGCGGCGGCTGATGTAGGCGGGGATGCCGTCCCGCCGGAGTACCGACTCCAGCAGCGGACCGTACAGCGCCATGCTGCGGCTGGCCACCGCAATATCCCGATAGCGGTAGCCCTCCATGGCCAGCTGCCGGATCTGAGCGGCGGCGTACTCCACCTCTGTATAGGCGGTGGCCGCCTGATAGAGGGTCACCGCCCCGGTAGGCTCCTCCCACGGCTCACCGCCGCCAAAGAAATGGCGCTCCAGCCGCCCCAGCGGCGTGTCGTCCTGACGGGTGAGATAGTGCAGCCGGCACTCCATGCCGGCCTCCTGCGCCATGCGCATCAGCCGCTCCTTCTGGGCGGCGGCGTTTTGAAACTGCTGTTCGCTCCGGCCTCCCAGCAGCGTCACGGTGACGCTGTGGCACCGCCGCAGGGCGGTGGCAAGCACACTTTCTTCCTGCCGGTTGAAGAAGGAAAAGCCGTCTACATACAGATCCTTCCCGTCCAGATAGTGAGAGTGGGGCAGACTGTCACACAGCTTCTGCATCCGGGAGCGTTCATCGGTGTCGGCGTGGCGCAGCCGCGCGTCATAGGCGGCGAAGATCAGCGCCACGTCACGAAGCTTATCGCCCGCCGCACCCTCCATGTCCGCCACATGAGCGTACAGTGTTTCCGGCGCGATCTGATAGGCGTACAGCTCATCGGCCAGATCCGTCAGCTGCCGCAAAAAGGTGGAGCGCTGGGATGGGCGGCCAAAAACCTTCAGCTGGGTATGCAGCTCCTGCAGGCAGCGGCGCATGGTCAGCAGCTTGCCGCCGTTGTCCAGCGTCACGTCGGCGAGACCGCCTGTCTCGCTCAGCACACGGGTGGCAAGACGCTGAAAGCTGAGGACCTCCGCGCTGCGGCAGGCGGTGGAGCCGCAGGCGCGGCACAGATCCAGCTCCGCCTCGTGGGAGGTATGCTCCGGCACCAGCAGCAGCTGGGGACGGGCGTCTCGTTCCCGTCCGATGGCTTCCAACACCTTTGCCGATTTGCCGCTTCCCGCGCGGCCAATCCAGATGGACAGCATAGGCGCGTCCTCCTCTCTTTGAAATTATCATTTTCTTTATTATAGCGCATTTTCGGAAAAAGGAAAGTAGGCGGCGGGAAAAAGTAGAACAAGGTGAAATCTCACTTGCAAAGGGTGATGGAAGCTGATACAATAGAAATGTTAAGAGAAAAATAAGGAGGCGTACCATGAAAAAATTCACAAAACGCCTGACGGCGCTGCTGTGCGCGATGCTGATGAGCCTGACCCTTCTGCCTGTGGAGACCTTTGCCAGAGAGACGGCCACACCCTATGCGGTACCCACCGATGAACTGGTGCAGCGTGCTTACGGTGACACGGTGTTCTTGGAGGAGGACGATGCCGCCCAGACGGAGCCGGGCGCTCTGCTGTTTGACGACGGCACAGACGAAACCGGTGCGGACAGCCGCAGGGATCCGTATTTTGACCAGATCACGGTGGAGCGCTATGGCCGGACGACACTGGAGGAGGAGACCAACAGTGAGCAGCTTCTGAACGTGTACGATACGCTGGTGGAATGTGCCGCCACGCTTCCAATGCCGGAGTATATCATGCTGAAGGAACCGGTTTCCAAGGAGACGTTTGCGCTTGCCGCAACGGCTTTCCGCGGGGATTATCCGGAGCTGTTCTGGGCGATCGCGGCACCCTTTTCCTACAAGGGCAAGGATGTTGTGCGAGCCGTGGGACTGACAAAATTTGTGGATAGGGACACCGGCCGGGAGTATTTTCCCGACCTTGACAGCGCGAAGACCAAGTTCCTTGCCGCCGCGGAGGAGCTGCTGGAGGGGCTGCCTGTCAACGGCAGCGATTTTGAGAAGGAGCTGTACCTCCACGACAAGCTGATCCGGCATGTTGTGTATACATACGACTATGCCAAATATCAAAGCGCATATAGCGCGATGGTAGATGGCAAGGCTGTCTGCGCTGGTTATGCCTTTGCCTTCCAGTATCTGCTGATGCGCGCGGGGATCCAGTGCGCTTATGTGACCGGCTATTCCGGTGAAAGCCATGCATGGAATCTGGTGAAGATCGACGGTGCTTGGTACTACACAGACCCCACTTGGGATGATCCGCTTACACAGGATCCGGAAACCGAAGTGATCAGTGAATCCCCGTACTCTCCCTATTATGCCTTTTTCAATCTGACCGCCGAACGGATGGGGGAGGATCATGAACTTGATCCTTATCCGGAGAATGTCCGGCAGCCGGTGTGCAATTCCACAGCCGCGTTTTACCACCGCCTGAAGAATACGGTGGTCTCCGTGAAGGACGAGGGGCTTGTGGAGAAGGTGGCCACGCTGCTGCGGCGCGGAAACGGCCAGACGCGGCTGTTTGTTACGGACGATGATCCCATGGCGACAGCGTGGGAATGGTATCGGGCCAATTTGGGGAAGCTCAGAGACCTTATGAAGGCCACGGGGAGAATCGACGTAGGCATTGCCGGTGCGGGACGGGAGGTTGTATTGACCTTCAAGGGCGATTACGAGCCCCTGCCCAGCGGCAATCTGAACGGAAAAGGTGAGGTGGACGGTACCGATATGCAGCTGCTGTATACCTATCTGCTGACGGGAACGGTTCCCCAAGATCAGACGACCTTGTCAGAGGCGGATTTCCTTTTTGCCGCCGATCTGAATGATGACGATGTTGTGGATGTCTACGACCTGCAAGCTCTGTATGAGATGATCACCGGGATTCGCTGAACTGTGTTTTTGCCGCTCTGGAGAAATGTTCTCCGGAGCGGCAAAAACTTTTTGACCCTTGCCAAAGGGCGGCGGGGCTGGTACAATGACAGTAAATGGAAGCTGCTGCGGAAGGGAGGAAAACGGCATGAGAAAATCGGTGAGTCGTCTTGCGGCGCTGCTGTGCGCCGCGCTGATGACCGTGACTCTGCTGCCGGATCCGGTCTGGGGCGCACTGTATGAAACCGCATCCGATGAGCTGTCGGAGGACGCGCTCCTGTTCGTGGGTGAGACGTGGGGCAATCCTCTTTATCCTGAGCTGGCGGTTGACGAAGGCGTTACCTTTGAGGTGCCGGTAGCGGCGCTGGCCAACGAGCCGCTGAATGACGGCGGCAGTTATGCCACCGTGGAGGATGCCGCAGTGTATCTGCGCCAGCAGTTTAAGGCGCGGGAGAATATGATGTTTTTCTTCACCGGTTATCCGCAGGGCGGCCCGCTGGCCGATTTGACGGAGGCGGAGGAGGCGGCGCCCTACACAGCCGCCGAGGAAAAGCTGGCGGCGAACGGCACCACGCGGGCGAGCATCCTGCGGCGGCGGATGCTGTCCAAATATCTGCGGACGCTGGTGATGGAGCAGCTGCTGCCGGAGATGTTCCGGCATGATCCCAACGATCCCTCCGGCGGCGATTATATGC
>CAKTKM010000050.1 GCA_934569425.1 uncultured Oscillospiraceae bacterium | reverse complement strand
AAGATGGAGGGCGGCAACGCCGCCATCGCCATGTACTACGCCGGCGACTACCTGACCATGCTGGAGAACAACGAGGATCTGGCTTTTGTGGTGCCAGAGGAGGGCAGCAACTGGTTCGTGGATGCCATGTGCGTGCTGAATTCCAGCCAGCACAAGGCCGAGGCAATGGAGTGGATCAACTTCATCGCCGGGACCGACGCCAACCTTGCCAACATGGACTACATCTGGTACGCCTCCCCCAACGCCGACGCGCTGGCGCAGTACCCCGCCTATTACGAGGAACTGTACGACGAGCCGCTGGACGAGGAGATCTACAACATCATGGCCGCGCCTCCCGAGGTGCTGCGCCGCTGCGAGCTTTACATCAACCTGCCCCAGGAGACGCTGAAGTTCTACAACGACCTGTGGACACGTCTGGGCATTTGATTTTACTGGTTACTGAGACAGGAGGTTTGCAACATGATCAAGGTCGGCATGACCTATACCGCGGAAAAGACCGTGACCCCCGAAATGACCGCCAAGGCCGTCGGCTCCGGCGGTCTGGAGGTGCTGGGTACCCCCTTCATGATGGGACTGATGGAGTGCGCCGCCATGTGGTGCGTGCAGAAGGAGCTGCCGGAGGGCAAGGGTACCGTAGGCGTGGACATCGCCTCCACCCATCTGGCGCCCACCCCCGTGGGCATGAAGATCACCGCCACCGCCGAGGTGACCGGTGTCTCCACCAACGGCAAGATGATCTCCTTCAAGGTCACGGCCAGCGATGAGGCGGGTCTGATCGGCGAAGGCACCCACACCCGCGCCGTCATCGACAACGCGCGGTTCCTGCAAAAGTGCAATGACAAGCGCGCCGCCATGGAATAAGCGGAGCGCCAAAGAAGCAAAAAGGAAGACCTCCGGCAGAGCCGGAGGTCTTCCTTTTCGGTCGTTTTACGCTTTCTGCTTTTCGGGGAACTGGATCTGCGCCAGAATGACGGCGGCAAACATCACCACGCAGCCGATATACTCCCGCACGGACATCTGCTGGTGCAGGATGATGGCGCCGGAAATGACGGCAAACACGCTCTCCAGACTCAGCAGGATGGTGACCACCGTGGGGTTGGAGTCCTTCTGCGCCAGGATCTGCAGGGTGTAGCCCACGCCGCAGGAGAAAATGCCCACATACAGCAGCGGCAGGATGCAGCTGAAAATGGCGGCAAAGTCCACCTTTTCAAAGACGAACATGCACACGGCGGAGATGATCCCGGCAAACAGGAACTGGATGCAGCTGAGCTTCACGCCGTCGCAGCAGGCGGTGAAATGGTCGATCACCAGAATGTGAACGGCGAAGCACACCGCGCACACAAGGATCAGCAGGTCGCCGGGGGCAAGAGAGAAATCTCCCTTGATGCACAGCAGATACAACGCCGCCACAGACAGCACCACGGCGATCCATGTAGGCAGATTCACCTTCCGCCCGAAGAACAGGCCGAACAGCGGCACCAGCACCACATACAGCGCGGTGATGAAGCCGGCCTTACCGGCGTCGGTACCGGCCACGAGCCCCGCCTGTTGGAAGTTGGAGGCGATGGCCAGCGCCACACCGCAGCAGGCGCCGCCGATCCACAGCTGGCGGTTGGCGGCCTTTTCCTGGATGGAAGTCAGGTTGGGCTTGTCCTTTTTCAGCCTGTCGCTGATCACGATGACCACCAGCAGCGCCAGCACGGCAATGAAATAACGGGTGGCGTTGAAGGCGAAGGTGCCGATGGAATCGGCACACAGATCCTGCGCCACAAAGGCAGTACCCCAGATGAGGGCGGCCAGAATGGGGAAAAGCACCTGACGGACTTGATTGTGTTTCATAGGGAAGCTTCCTTTCTGTGTATGTCACAAGTACGCCGCAGCGCGGCAGAATTCGCCCCTTACTCTTTGGGCGGGCCGGAGTGCCACCGGAACTTCCGCTCCGTGCCGTTCAGCAGCCGGGCGATGTTCTCCCGGTGGCACCAAACCACCAGTGCCGAGATGGCCAGCGCCAGCGCCGTATACAAAAAATCGTGGCCGTAGAACAAAAACACGGACACCGTCAAACTGACGCCGGCGGCCAGTGAGCCGAGGGACACATATTTTGTCAGCAGCCACAGCACCGCGAACAATCCCCACGCCACAAGACCCACCTTCCAGCCCAGCAGCCACGCCAGCGTGCCGCCGCAAAGGATGCCCTTGCCGCCCTTAAAGCCGTAGAAAGCGGGGAACATATGCCCCAGCTCACACCCGAGGCCGGACAGCAGCAGCCCCAGCGTCCAGTCGCTTGCGGCGAAATCCATGAGAAAGCCGCCGGTCAGACAGGCCACCACCGTCTTGCCCATGTCCAGCGCGATCACGCCAAGGGCGTATTTCGCGCCGTAGGTGCGGTAGAAGTTGGTCAGTCCCGCGTTGCCGCTGCCGTGGGTGCGCACATCGTCCTTGATGACGAAATGGGACACCATCACCGAGCCGTTGAAGCAGCCCAGCAGATAGCTCAGCAGCACCACGATGCCCGCCATCAGATAGGCAAACAGGATAAAGCCGTCCTTTGCCCCTGCAAAACCGGTGTTCATTCCTCGTCCTCCCCCTTCTGGCGGATGGTCATGATCACGGGCGTACCCTCCAGCCCGAACACGCTGCGGATCTGGTTCTCCAGATACCGGCGATAGGAGAAGTGGAACAGCTTTTTATCGTTGCAGAACACCACGAAGTGCGGGGGCTTCACGCCCACCTGCGTCATATAGTAGATCTTCAGCCGCCGCCCCTTGTCCGTGGGGGGCTGGACGCGGGTCTGGGCGTCCGCCAGCACGGAGTTCAGCATACCGGTGGTGATGCGCATGGACGCCTGATCGTTGACGTAGTTGATCAGCTCAAACAGCCGCTCCACCCGCTGCCCCGTCAGGGCGGAGATGAACACGATGGGGGCGTAGGTCATAAAGCTGAGATCCCGGCGGATGTCCTCCCGCATACGGTCCATGGTCTTGTCGTCCTTTTCGATGGCGTCCCACTTGTTCACCACGATGATGCAGGCCTTGCCCGCCTCGTGGGCAAGCCCGGCCACCTTGGTGTCCTGCTCCGTCACGCCCTCGTTGGCATCGATCATGATGAGACACACGTCGCTGCGCTCGATGGCCATGGTAGCCCGCAGCACGCTGTATTTCTCGATGTTGTCGTCCACCTTGGACTTTTTCCGCATCCCGGCGGTGTCGATGAAATTGTACTTGCCCTGCGCGTTCTCGAAATAGCTGTCGATGGCGTCGCGGGTGGTGCCGGCCACATTGCTGACAATGACCCGCTGCTGTCCCAGGATCCGGTTGGTGAGGCTGGACTTGCCCACGTTGGGCTTGCCGATGATGGCCACCTGGATCACATCGGACTCGTCGTCCTCCTCCTCTTCGGCGGGGAAGTACTTCAGGCACTCGTCCAGCAGGTCGCCGGTGCCATGACCGTGAACAGCGGACACGGCGATGGGGTCGCCCAGTCCCAGATTGTAGAACTCATAGAAATCGGGATCCACCGTTCCGGTGGCGTCCATCTTATTGACCGCCAGCACGATGGGCTTTTTGCTGCGCTGCAGCATCCCCGCCACCTCCTGATCGGCGGCGGTCATACCGGTCTTGATGTCGGTGACAAATACGATCACCGTGGCGTTGTCAATGGCGATCTGCGCCTGCTCCCGCATGAAGGCCAGGATCTGATTGTCGGTGCTGGGCTCGATGCCGCCGGTGTCCACCAGACGGAACTTGTGTCCCAGCCACTCGCTCTCGCCGTAGATCCGGTCGCGGGTCACGCCGGGGGTGTCCTCCACGATGCTGAGCCGTTTTCCGATCAGCTTATTGAACAGCATGGACTTGCCCACGTTGGGCCGTCCCACAATGGCGATCAAAGGCTTTGCCATGTTTTCTCCCTCCTCAAACATCCAGCAGCGCATCCAGCAGCGCGCCGCCGTCATCCTCCACGATGCGGACAGGGCAGCCCAGCTCCTGAGACAGCCTCTCCACCGTGTAATCATCCAGAAATACCGTTTCGCCGTGGCGCAGCATATGCACCGTCAGCAGCAGCCGCCGTCCGTCCACCCTGCCCTGCATCTGCCGGGCGATGTCCTGCCCCGTGAGCAGGCCGGTCACGTCGATGGTGCGGCCGAAAAAGTCGTTCTCCACCGCCGTCACCTTCACGTCCAGCTTGGTGAAATAGGCGCGTGCCTTGTCCATCAGCGCCTCCATAAAGGGGGCGGCGGCCACGCCGGTGGCGATAGCGCAGGGACCGGGGGCGGCGTCGGGCTCCTCCAGCTTCATGGCGGAGAGAAACTCCTGCTCCAGCGACCGCAGCATCCCCACGCCGTTTTCGATCTGGCGGTAGCCCTCGTAGTAGTCCTCCTGCGGCAGGGGCAGCCCCGCCCGCAGAAACAGCTCATCGGCGCAGAAAAACCGCCGCGTGCCGAACCGGCGCAGGTTCTCCTGCCCGAATTCCTCGGCAATGGCGATGATGTCCCGGGCATCGGCGGTGTCCACGGGACGCAGCTTGGCCAGTCCCTGGCGGTACCTGGTGATACCCACCGGCACCAGCGAGCAGCTGGAAAACTGCCACTCCGTCAGATCCCGCAGGGTGCGCCGCAGCGCGTCCCCATCGTTCCAGCCGGGACACACCACGATCTGCCCGTTCATGACGATGCCCGCCGCGCAGAACCGGCGGATATACTCCAGCGACCGCTCCGCGTCCCTGTTGCCCAGCAGCGTACAGTGGAGCCGCGGCTCCGTGGCGTGAACGGACACGTTGATGGGGCTGATGTGCAGGTCGATGATCCGCTGTGCCTCCCGCTCCGAAAGATTGGTCAGGGTGGTGTAGTTGCCCAGCAGGAAGCTGAGCCGTTCGTCGTCGTCCTTGATATACAGGGACGGCCGCATGTTGGGCGGCATCTGATCCACAAAGCAGAACAGGCAGTGGTTGGCGCAGCGGTGCATCTCGTCCATCAGATAGGTGTTGAAATTCAGCCCCAGATCCCGCCCCTCCGCCTTGCGGATGGTGACGCGGCGGATCCGGCCGTCCTTCTCCAGCAGCAGCGCGGTCTCCGGATCGTAGCCGTAGAACCGGTAGTCCAGCACGTCCACGATGGGATGGCCGTTGATCTCCAGCAGCTTTTCGCCCACCGCCACACCGGCCTTTTCCGCCGGGGAACGGGGATCAATGGACGTGATAACGGTACTCATAGGCGGCTCTCCTTGCAAATACGCATACGGGTGCATGATAACCATAGTATTATACCGTTTTTTTCGCCGCCGTGCAAGCTAAAATGCGCTGTTTTCCCATTTCTTCCCGGTTTCCTTAGTATACGCCCGCCCGTTTGGAAAGTAAACCACATGATATTCATGGGCAGCATGAGAAAATGTATTGGAAATACCGCAAAAAAAGCCGTCCCTGCGGGACGGCTTTTCACGTTGCTTCTTCTCTCACGCCGCGCTGACAAACTCCCGGATCTCCATGAGACCCACGATGATCTGCAGCAGGGCGAAGGCCAGCAGCAGGACGCCCGCCAGCTTGCGGGATTTTTGCTTCTGGGCGATGTAGCCCATGCCCAGCAGCCCCATGCCCACCGCCAGCGCGATGGGGGCAAGGCCGGGGATGAACACCACGTTCAGCTTCCGCAGCACCCAGAACACCACGGCCACCGCCAGCAGGATCAGTTCGATCAGCGTTCTGCTGTCCAATTTCTTCATACTCTGTCTCCCTCTCTTCCCGGCGCTCGGCCGATTTTCTCTATGGTACCGCAAACCGCGGAAAAAGGCAAGGCTTTTCTCTCAAAGTCCCAGCGCCTTGGCCTTCAGCGCGGCGCAGACAGTCTTGGCGTCGATGATCTCCCCCGCCATGCAGCGGCGGTACAGCTCCGCAAGGGACATCCGCTCCACCGACAAAAACTCGTCCTCGTCCGGATCGGTGTCGCCGAAATGCAGCCCCTGCGCCAGATAGAGATACAGCACCTCGTCATAGCAGCCCGGAGAGGCGATCAGCTTCCCCAGCGGCGTCCACGCCTCCGCGGCGGCGCCGGTCTCCTCCCGCAGCTCCCGGCGGGCGGTGACAAGGGGCTCCTCCCCCGCCTCCCGCTTTCCGGCGGGGATCTCCAGCAGCGTGCGGCCAAAGGCATAGCGGTACTGCCGCACCAGCAGCACCGTGCCGTCGGCGTCCAGCGCCAGGATCCCCACGCCGCCGGGGTGCTCCACGATCTCCCGGGCAGCGGTGTGTCCGTTGGGCAGCAGCACCCGGTCACGCCGGACATGGATGATGGCGCCGTCGTATATGGTCTCGGAATCCAGTGTCTTCTCCGTCAGATCCATGGCAGTCTTTTTTTCCACCGTATTTGACCCCCTTATGCTCCGTTACTCTTCCTTTCGCCGCAGCTTCCGCTCCGTCTCCCGCAGCCGGGCGCGGCGCTCCCGCATGGCGGCGTTGGCCGCCTCCAGACGTTGCGTGATCTCCTCCAGCGCCTCGCCGCTTCTCCGGCGGCGGGCAAGCTCGCCCAGCAGCTCCTTCACCCGGCGGTTGGCCTCTCGGAACTCCCGCCGCGCCTGCTTCATACGCTCCACCATGGCCTGCGGCCGCGCCTGCAGCTCAGGATAGGCCTGCTGGATACGCCGCAGCAGCAGATTGCGGTCCCGCAGCAGCTCATGGACGTGCTGGCTGATCTCCTCGGTGCTGTCGCCCTCCTGGGCGTCGATCTCCTTCCGGACAATGCCCATCAGCACATGGGACGCCACGCAGTCCCCCGCCAGCAGCGCCACGATGACCACCGCCGCCGTATGCAGCCAGAAGGGGGAGAGCTTCCCGATCAGCCGGAAATACACCGGATCGATCCACAGCACGATCACCACGCTGGCAAGGCCAAACAGCATCAGATTGCCGATCCACACCCGCCCGTTCAGGTTCATGGGCTTGCGGCTATAGTCCCACCAGCGGGCGTGGAAGGCCTTTTCCATGTACCAGCTGATGAAATACTCCAGCCCGCCGCAGATGAAGAAGCCCGCCAGAAAGATCTCCCCCGGCGTGCCGCCCCGTATGCCCACAAGGCCGCCCACCAGCACCGTCACCAGCACCACGCCGCTGCCGTAGATGGGGCAGTAGGGACCGATGAGGAAGCCGCGGTTGATGAAGCGGTGATACTGGATGTACTTCAGCACCACCTCCATCATCCACCCCAGCACGGAGAAGACGAAATACAGCACGATCAGCTGACATAGCAGCGTCCAGTTCATAGGGTCACCTCACACAGTCGTTTTTTCACTCTTTGGCGTGTACGTTGATAAACTCCGCCCGCAGCTTGGAATAGAGAATGGTCTGGCTGCTGTAGAGTCCGCAGTAGCCGCTGAGCAGATAGCTGATGGCACAGGCGAAGGCAAAATACAGCACGCCGTCCGTGCCGCCGAACAGCTCCAGACTCAGCAGCACCGAGGCGATGGGACAGTTCACCGCACCGCAGAATACCGCCACCAGCCCGATGGCCGCGCCGAAGCCGGCGGGCAGTCCCAGCGCCTGCCCCGCCGCGCAGCCGAAGCCGGCGCCCACGAAGAAGGAGGGTACCACCTCGCCGCCCTTGAAGCCGCAGCCGATGGTCAGCGCCGTAAACAGGATCTTCAGCAGCCACGCCCACGGCGCCGCCTGTCCCTGCTCCACCGCCCGGGTGATCACGTCCATGCCGGCGCCGTTATAGTCCCGCCCCAGCAGCAGCGTCAGCCCGACGATAGCCGCGCCGCCTGCCGCCGCCCGGAGATAGGGGTTTTTCACTGCTTTTTCCGCCAGATGCTCCACCCAGTGCATCCCCCGCACAAACAGGATGGATACCAGCGCGCAGCCGATAGCCAGCAGGATCACCAGCACCATCGTCCATACATCCAGCGGCGGCAGCGCCGCCGTGAAGCGGGTGGGCGCCACGCCGAGGAGCGAAGCCACCAGATACGCCACCGAGGACGCCATCAGGCAGGGGATCAGCCCCGCGTAATACAGCACCCCCACGCTGATGACCTCCAGCGCGAACACCGTAGCCGTCAGCGGCGTGCCGAACAGGGCGGCGAATACCGCGCTCATGCCGCACAGGGTGGTCAGAGGCAGATCCTTCTCCCCCAGATGCAGAGCGCGTCCCACCCGGTAGCCAATGCCGCCGCCGATCTGCAGCGCCGCGCCCTCCCGGCCTGCCGAGCCGCCCAGCAGGTGCGTGATGCAGGTGGAAATGAAGATCAGCGGCACCAGAACCAGAGGAACGTTCTTGCCGAAATGGACGGATTCGATGATGTTGTTGGTCCCCCGCCCCTCCATATGCGCCAGACGGTACAGCCCCACGATAGCCACGCCGCCCAGCGGCAGCAGCCACAGGATCCACGGCTGCATGAGCCGCAGCTCCGTGGCCTTCTCCACGCCGATGTGGAAGGCCGCGCCCACCACGCCGCCGATGAGACCCACGCCGCCGCCGATGCCCAGCCACTTGCCCAGCGCGATGATATATAGGGAAATATGCTGCCAAAAGGCCTTGATCCGTTCCATGGTGTGTCTCCTTCGGGGTGGATTTTTCTATTGACGCGGGACGCGCCGTCCCGTATAATGAAGAGAAAGCGGTAAGAGGGGGAGTATTCTTATGTTGGACAAACAGGATCTGCAGATGCTTCAGGAGATCATTCTGGCCTCCGAGCAGCGCATGACCGGAAAGATCAAGACCGAGATCGAAGCCTCCGAACAGCGTATGACCGGAAAGATCAAGACCGAGATCGAAGCCTCCGAACAGCGTATGACCGGAAAGATCAAGACCGAGATCGAAGCCTCCGAGCAGCGCATGACCGGAAAGATCGAAGCTTCCGAGCAGCGTATGACCGGAAAGATCAAGACCGAGATCGAAGCCTCCGAACAGCGCATGACCGGAAAGATCAAAACCGAGATCGAAGCTTCCGAGCAGCGCATGACCGGAAAGATCAAGACCGAGATCGAAGCCTCCGAGCAGCGTATGACCGGAAAGATCAAGACCGAGATCGAAGCTTCCGAGCAGCGTATGACCGGAAAGATCGACGAAGCCGAAAACCACATGAAAGTTCTGATGGAGTCCTATTTTGACCCCAAATTCAACCTGCTGTATGAAAACCAGCAGAGCCTGCTGGAACAGCTGGCGCCCCGTTCCCGCGTGGACGCTCTGGAGGATGAGGTCAAATTCCTCAAATCCGTTTTCCGCCAGATGAACGACGAGATCCAGCAAATGAAAAAAGCCATCTGAACTCCCGCGCCGCCCGGTAACGGGCGGCGTTTTTTGTCGCTTTCCGCTATTGTAACATCCCCCTCTCCCCTTGTCAATCGCCCGCTCTCCGGCGGTTTGCACGAGGAAAACTGACATTTTGTCAGCAAGCCATACAAATTTTGCAATTTTTGATTTTCACGGTTGATTCCGGCGGAAATATGCCGTATACTATAGCTACGAGCAAAATCTTGATACCCGACTTATGACATTTGAGGAGGAATTTGAAATGAAATACGGTCGTACATTCAACTTCTCCGCCGGCCCCGCCATGATGCCGGAGAGCGTGCTGGAGGAGATCCG
>CAKTKM010000049.1 GCA_934569425.1 uncultured Oscillospiraceae bacterium | reverse complement strand
TCTCTGGATGCACTCATTTGTTTTTCAGTCCTCTCAAGTGATAGGCGCAATACGCCCTTGGTCGTAAAATACCTGCCCATTATACCGTAGTTTTACGAAATGTGCAAGCATTATATTTTGGAAAGGCGGCGAAAAAGAGAGAAGCAGCCTTTCGGCTGCTTCTCAATTGCATCGGGCCAAGTTATAACCTGCACCGTTTCCAAGCAGGTGGGTTGTCTCCAGCTTGCTTTACTGCTTCCATCGTCCAGCCGCAGACGGCAGCCGGGAGGCCTGCAAACCACATGCTGATCCGACATCCCCTATAACAAGATGTGAGGATAAAAAAGACCCGCATACATCGTGTGTGAGACCGGCGGCGCGGCTCCGCGCCCCGATCCTGCCAGTAGTATACCACATGGCGGGAAAAAAGAAAAGAGAAATCTGTCGTTTTTTTCAGGAATCTTCTTCCTCGTCCGCCAGCAGCTGCTCCATGAACAGGTCGTAGACCCGCTCCAGCTCCTCCTCGCTGTCCAGCGTGGAGAGCTGCTCCTCGCCGTTTTCCATGACGGATTTCAGGATCACCAGACCCAGATCCTCCTCGTCGGCGCCTTCCTCCTCCACGGCGGGGAAGAAGGCCATATAGGTCTGGCCGTCCACCTCCAGCGCGTCGATATACTCCAATTCAAATTCATTGCCGTCCTCATCGGTCAGCGTGATGAAATTCGGGCCGAAATCTTCGCTCATACGTTGTTGCCTCCTGTAGCCGGAATAGATACCTTATTGTACCCTATCCGCCGCCGGAATGCAAGCCGCCGGGGATGACTTTTTTGTTTCAGTATGCCGTAAAGTTGAGAGAAAGGCGGCAAAACGCAACTATCCGCCGGTTATTTGACAGAAATTTGTCAAAACAAGGCCTTTTTAACATTTGACAAATGTGGTACAATACTAAAATAGCATGAAAATGGGCAAGTATGTATACCGGCGGACAGCGCCCCTGCGCGCCGCGCCGGATACATCAGAATACAAAGGAAAAGGAGGTGCCCTGTTATGAGCGAGAACAAGAAGCGCCGCAGCCTGTTTGGCCGGCCACAGCAGAGCGCCGGACATCGAACGGAGGAGCCGCGCCCGCAACCCCAGAGCGCGCCCCGCCCGAAGAAAAAGGGAAGAGCGAAGCTGATCGTCGGCACCGTGCTGCTGGTACTGGTGCTGACCATGGTGATCTTCACCGGCATTTTCATGACGTGGATCAATACATCGCTGAAGGGGCATGTGGAGGTCTATCTGGACGAGGTGGAAAACAAGGTGTCCACGGAGCTGTACTATCTGGACGCCGAGACCGATGAGTGGGTCATGTACCAGACCCTCTACAACAGCAACAGCGGCAACCGCATCTGGGCGGATCTGGACGCCATCCCCAAGTATCTGCAGGACGCCGCCATCGCCATTGAGGACAAGCGTTTCATGACCCACAACGGCGTGGACTTCCGCGGAACCGTCCGCGCCATCCTCAGCACCCTGACAGGCCGCGGCGTGCAGGGCGGCTCCACCATCACCCAGCAGATGATCAAAAACGTCACCGGCGACAACGAGACCACCGTCAAGCGTAAGGTGACGGAGATCTACCGGGCGCTGGAGCTGGAGAAGCGCTATACCAAGGATCAGATCCTGGAGGCCTATCTCAACCGCATCTGTCTGGGGCAGTCCTGCTACGGCGTGGAGGCCGCGTCCCGTACCTATTTCGGCAAGAGCGTCAGCGAGCTGTCGCTGGCACAGTGCGCCAGCCTGATCGGCATTACCAACAACCCCAGCCAGTACGGCCCCTTTGAGGGGGAGTGGAGCCGGGAGCAGAACCGCAAGCGTGAGCTGCTGGTGCTGGACGAGATGCTCTCGCAGGGCAAGATCACCCAGCAGGAGTATGACGCCGCCAAGGCGGAGGAGGTCATTTTCACAAACGGCTGGAGCAACACCGGCAACTACTACGGCGAAGAGGTGGTGGACACCTCGGCGCTGCTGGAGGAAGAGGCCGAGCCGGTGGTGGCGCAGTACAAAGCCCGCAACTCCTACTTTACCGACGCCATGATCGAAGACATCCTTGAGGCGCTGATGGAGGAGTTCGGCTATGACTACGATACCGCCACCAACGCCCTGTTCAACAAGGGCTATAAGATCTACACCACCCAGAACCACAAGTATCAGAAGATCGCCGAGAGCGTCTTCGAGGATCTCAGCAACACCCCCTATACCCGCACCGACAGCAAGGGCAAGACCGAGCAGCTGCAGGGCGCCATGACCATTGTGGATCCCTATACCGGCTATGTGCTGGCCATGGTGGGCGGCACCGGCACCAAGACCGCCGACCGCGGCTGGAACTGGGCCACCTCCGTGCGTCCCTGCGGTTCCGCCACCAAGCCCATCAGCACCTACGCCCCCGCGCTGGATCAGGGCGTTCTGACCGGCGCGTCCACGCTGGACGACTATCCGGTGCTGGAGCTGAACGACAGCGCCTATCCCAAGAACGACAACGGCCGCTTCCAGGGGCTTGTGACGCTGCGCCGCGCACTGGTGCAGTCTCTGAATACCTGCGCCGTCCGCGCCTGCATGAAGCTGGGAACGTGGGAGGCTTATGACTTCATGACCAGCCGTCTGGGCTTCACCACCCTGACCCAGTCCGACAGCGAGCAGGTGGGCGCCATGGCGCTGGGCGGCTACGCCCGGGGCGTCACCACCGAGCAGATGGCCGCCGCCTACGGCGCTTTTGTCAACGAGGGCATCTATACCAAGCCCCGCACCTTCGTCAAGGTGGAGGACAGCAAGGGCAACGTGATTCTTGAGAATGAGATCCAGTCCAATGTGGCCATGAAGGCCAGCACCGCCGCGCTGATGAACAGCTTCCTCTACGACGTGGTCAACGGCGGCACCGGCAGCGCCGCCGCCTTCAGCGGCATGACGCTGGCCGGCAAGACCGGTACCACCAACGACCTGCGCGACCGTTACTTCGTGGGCTACAGCCCCTACTATGTGGGCGCCTGCTGGGTGGGCTACGAGAGCAACAGCCGCGTGTCCTCCGGCGGTGTGAACCCCGCCGCGATCCTGTGGAACAAGGTTATGTCCCAGGTTCACGAGGGTCTGGAGAACAAGAGCTTCTTCACCAGCAGCGACCTGATCCAGGTGACGGTCTGCGCCGACAGCGGCCAGCTGGCCACCGGCATGTGCGAGATGGATCCCCGGGGCAGCCGCGTCCGCACCGAGTGGGTGGCGGAGGACAACCAGCCCACCGAGAGCTGCACCATGCACACCGGCGGCGGCACCCTCAACTATTACCGCGACTATCTGGCCAACTTCACCGACATCGTGGCCGAGGACAGCGCCTACGTCTACTGGGGCGACGCCATCGGCGGAGATGAGACCACCACGCCTCCCGGCGGCGGGGCTTCTTCGGAGGACGATGATGCCGATGCCGGCAACGGAACGGCGGGCGACAGCGCCGGAACCGGCGGCTCGCCCGGTCACGGCTTCGGCGGCTGGTAAGCGCATAAAATGAAAGGATACCCGGCCGGAAGGCCGGGTATCCTGAATCACAGAGAAGGCCATGCGAGAGGGGGGACACGGATGCGCGCGCCGCAGATCAGCTGCAGCTTTTCCGGACACCGGCCGGAGAAGCTGCCGTGGGGCGACAACGAGCGGGACGAGCGCTGTCTCGCCCTGAAGGCGTCCCTCCGGGAGATGGTGGAGAAGGCCTACGCCGACGGCTACCGTCACTTTATCTGCGGCATGGCCCGCGGCTGCGACACCTATTTCGGCGAGGAGGTGCTGCGCCTGCGCCGTCAGGTGCAGGACGTGACGCTGGAGGCCGCCATCCCCTGTCTCAGCCAGAGCGGCGGCTGGACAGAGCAGCAGCGGGAGCGGTATCAAGACCTGCTGGAGCTGTGCAACTACCGCACGGTGCTGCAGGAGAAGTACGACCCCGGCTGTATGCAGCGCCGCAACCGCTACATGGTGGATCACAGCCAGCTGCTGATCGCCGTTCACAACGGCGAGAGCGGCGGTACCCGCTATACCATTGAATATGCCCTGCGCTGCCGGAAGGATGTGCTGATCCTGCCGGTGCCGCGGTGAAACAAGGAGGATATGAACATGACCTATACGTTTACGCCCCGCGGCGTCTGTTCCCGCCGCATGACGGTGGAGCTGGAGGACGGCGTCATCAGGGATGTCAAGGTGGAGGGCGGCTGCAGCGGCAACCTGCAGGGGATCTCCCGTCTGGTGGTGGGTATGAAGGCCACCGACGCTATTGAGCGCATGCAGGGGATCTCCTGCGGCGGCAAGCCCACCTCCTGCCCCGACCAGCTGGCCAGGGCGCTGACCGAGGCGCTGAAGAAAGCGGAATAACAGAAAGGAAAAACGTCACCCGGAAGGGTGACGTTTTTGCGATGCAGAAGTATCACAACACCTTCCTGCACGGCATTGGCACATTTTGTAGTGCGGTGCTCCTGCATGAAGGGTTATGTGATCTCAAACAGATCCCACGGGAATTCCTCCGGCGGAGGACACGTTACATCTACCGGCTTCCCCGTGACGGGGTGGGAGAAGGCCAGCCGGTACGACCACAGCGCGGCGGAGCACGCCGCCTTGCTGCCGTAGCGAATATCCCCCAGCAGCGGCAGTCCCCGGTGGGAGAACTGCACCCGGATCTGATGGGTGCGCCCGGTGTGGAGCCGTACCCGCACCAGCGTCAGCGCGTCGGTTTTTGCCAGCACCCGGTAGTCCAGCGTGGCCTCCCGCACGCCCTTGCGCATCCGCTGCACCACATAGCTCTTGTTGTGGGCGGCGTCCCGGAACAGAAGGTCGGTCAGCGTGTCGGACTCTTTTTCCGGATGCCCCCGCAGCACCGCCAGATACTCCTTGGTGATCTCGTGTGCCGCCACGGCGGCGGTCAGCTTTCCGGTGACCTCCTTCCGGCGGGAGAAGACCATCACGCCGCCGGTGACCCGATCCAGCCGGTGTACCGTGGCGATGTAGTCCTTCTCGTCCCGCGCCCGATAGTGCCGGCGCAGCAGCTCCGGCATGCAGGCGCTCTTGGGGTCGTCCTCCGACAGCACCCCCACCGGCTTCACGGCCACCACCAGATCCCGGTCCTCATACAGGATCGTCATATCCATCAAAACCGCCTGCCCCGATAGCTGCGGTTCTGGCGGCGCTTGCTGCGGCCGCTGCCGTAGCGTCTGCGGCGCATGACAGCCTTGCCGAACACAAATATCAGCACGATCAGCACCAGCAAAACCACCACCAGTACCTTCACGATGGTGCGGGAGAAGAACTCCTTCAGCGCGTGCTTGACCACCAGAAAGCGGCTGGCGTTCACGTCCGCCACCGCCCACAGGGGGACCGTGGCGTAATCCACGCCGCCATAGCTGAGCGTGATGGTACCCAGCTCCTGCCCGGCTGCCACCGGCGCGTCCACCACCTCGCTGTGGAGCGTCACGGTGCGCTCCAGATCCTCCGGCTCCAGATCGCTGGGCAGCACCGCCTCGGCGGTATAGGCCGGATGCACGGCAATGCTGTCCACCTCTTTGCTGAGCGCCACCGGCACGCTCTGGATCATTTCGTTCTCCGTCAGCACCGTCTTGGTGGTGAAGTTTTCAAAGCCCCAGTCAAACAACCGGCTGGTCTCGGTAAAGCTGCCCACCTTATAGCTGCCGTCGCTGTCGGTCATCAGCTTGGCACCCAGCACCACGGAGATCAGCTGCCGGTCGGCCCGCACGGCGGAGGATACCAGACAGTAGCCCGCCGCATCGGTGGAGCCGGTCTTGATCCCCTGTGCGCCGCTGTATAAGTACCCGGTGGCGCGCCAGTTGGAGATCAGATAGTTGCTGCTGTGCAGCTCCCGCGTCTCGCTCTTGTTGGTGGCTGGCACCGTGTAGGCCTTGGTGTTGACGATGGTCATGAACTCGTCGTACTTCATGGCCTCCCGGGTAAAGAGATAGATGTCCCACGCGGTCGTATAATGCTCGTTGTCCGGCAGACCGGAGGTGTTGACGAAATGGGTGTTCTCGCATCCCAGCTCCTGCGCCCGCTGGTTCATGGCGGCCACAAAGGCGGTCACGCTGCCGCTGACGGCCTCGCCCAGAATGTTGCCCACCTCGTTGGCGGACACCACCAGCAGACAGTAGAGAAGCTGCTCCACCGTCATGGTTTCGCCGGCCACGATGTTGGCGGTGCTGGCGTCGTCCGGCAGTCCCGCCACGCTGTTGGCGCTGGCGGTGATGGAATCGCTGAGCCGCAGCTGTCCCCGCTCGATGGCCTCGAAGACCAGCAGCGCCGTCATCACCTTGGTGATGCTGGCGGGATACTGCTTTGTGTGGGCGTCCTGATCCAGCAGCACCGTGCCGGTGGCGCCATCCACCAGCAGCGCAGCGCGGGCATCCAGCTGAATATCCTCCACGGCGTAGGCCGTTACCGGCAGAAGCTGCGTCAGCAGCAGCGCCAACAGCAGAAAAAGAGTGCAAAAACGGCGGAATTTCATAATGACATTTTCTCCATCTGTGCTATAATAAGGTGTATCAGGCGCTCTGAAACGCGCCGGTATCTATTTCCAACGTACTATTATAAACGACTTCCGTCCTCCCGTCAACGGGGAGCGGACTGGTAAATGGAAACATTTTTTCAGGAGGTGACGCCATGAAGATCTTAGTGGTGGACGATGAAAAGCTGCTGGTGAAGGGCATTACGTTCAATCTGGAGAACGAGGGCTATCAGGTCACCGCCGCCTACGATGGCGAAGCCGCCGTGGAGCTGGCGAAAAAAGAACACTACGACCTGATCATTCTGGATCTGATGATGCCGGTGCTGTCCGGCACCGAGGCCTGCATGAAGATCCGGGAGTTTTCCGATGTCCCCATCATCATGCTGACCGCCCGCAGCGAGGATGCGGACAAGTTGATGGGCTTTGCCTGCGGCGCGGACGACTATGTGACGAAGCCCTTCAACATTCTGGAGCTGAAGGCGCGGATCCGCGCCCTGCTGAAGCGCAGCTCCGGGCGGAGCGATACGAACCGCGATCTGCTGACGGTGGGGGATCTGAGCCTCGACACCCGGCAGCGGGTGGCCATACGGGACGGCAAGACCATCGACCTGACCGCCAAGGAGTACGACCTGCTGGAGCTGCTGATGAAGAACCCCCGCCGGGTCTACAGCCGCGAGAGCCTGATGGATCTGGTATGGGGCTATTCCTATGCCGGCGATTACCGCACCGTGGACGTTCACGTCCGCCGCCTGCGGGAAAAGCTGGAGCGTGTCCCGGCGGAGCCGGTCTATATTCTGACCAAGTGGGGAGTGGGTTACTATTTTCAGGGGGAAGATCAGCCTACAATTTAAGTTCGGCGTCAGCTACATTCTGGTGATCGCCGCGGTGCTGGTGCTGCTGAACACCTATCCGCTGCTGCAATCGCAGACCATGGTGTTCCAGTCCAAGGAGACCTCCATGAAAAGCTCCGTCAAGCTGATCGAGGCCTCTCTCAGCGGCCTGAAGCAGCTGGACGAGGAGAACGTGTCCAAGGCGCTCAGCTCCATGCGTGATACCGGTGTTTCCCGGATCCTGGTGACCGATACCGCCGGGCGCATCCTCTACGACACCCGCGAGGTGAACGGCGCCGTGGGGCTTTACGCCTTCTATACCGAGATCGTGCAGGCGCTGGAGGGCTACGACGCCTTTTACTGCAACTATGACGCCACCGCCTTCCTCAGCCGCATGGCCTCGCCGGTGGTGTATCACAATCAGATCGTGGGGGCGGTGTATACCTACGAGTACGACACCAAGCAGGCGGACATTCTCAAGAGCTTCCAGTCCAACCTGATGAAGATCTCCGCCCTCATCGCCCTTGGGGTCATCGGCCTGTCCGTTCTGCTCAGCCGCGTGCTGACGGCGCAGATCACCGATCTGCTCTCCGCCATCCGCAAGGTGCGGGAGGGCGCCTACAGTCACCGCGCCGCCGTGAAGGGTACCGATGAGATCGGCCAGATCGCGGCGGAGTTCAACAGCCTGACCGACCGGCTGCAAACCACCGAGGACGCCCGCCGCCGCTTTGTCTCCGACGCCAGCCACGAGCTGAAGACCCCGCTGGCGGGCATCCGCCTGCTGACGGACTCCATCCTGCAGACCGGCGACATGGACGCCGATACCACCCGCGAATTCGTGGGCGACATCGGCCGGGAGGCGGAGCGCCTGACCCGCATCACCGAAAACCTCCTGCGTCTGACCCGGCTGGACAGCGGCGCGGTGCAGCCGGTGCATCCCGTCCCCGTGGCTCCGGTGCTGGAGCGGGTGGCCCGCATGCTGGCGGTGATGGCGCGGGAAAAGGGCGTTTCCCTGACCTATGAGGCCGCGGAGGACGCGGTGGCCATGGCCACCGAGGACGACGTTCACCAGATCCTCTATAACCTGATGGACAATGGCATCAAATACTCCGGCGCCGACGGCTTCGTCCACGCCGCCGCGGCGGTGGACGGCACGCAGGTGGTGCTGACGGTGGAGGACAACGGCATCGGCATTCCCGCCGACGACCTGCCCCATATTTTCGAGCGGTTCTACCGGGTGGACAAGATGCGCTCCCGCGCCATCGGCGGCACGGGTCTGGGGCTGTCCATCGTCAAGGACACGGTGGAGAGCCGGGGCGGCCGGATCACTGCCGCGCCCCGCCCGGAGGGCGGCACGGTGTTCACCGTGTACCTGCCCCGCGCCGAAGCGCCGTCCGGGGGCGGCGGGAAAGGCGGTGACGGCGTATGAAACGGAAATGGACCGTGCTGGCGGCGCTCATGCTGTGCGCGGCGCTGCTGGCAGGCTGCGCCGTCAGTCCCGTCGAGAAGGACGGCCTGAAGCTCTATTACCCCGTGCCGCTGGACAACCACCCCGGCGGCGACGCCATCGGCAGCGTCACGGTGCCGTGGGACACCCTGCCCGGGGAGGACAGGATCGCGCAGGCGCAGGCCGTACTGTCCCTGCTGCTGGGAGAGTGCCATGAGCAGGGCTTCCAGAGTCCTGTCCCCGCCGGAACGTCCCTGCGCTCCGTCACCATGGAGGGCAGCACCGCCTGCGTGGATTTCTCCGGCAGCTACAGCCAGCTCAGCGGCATGGCGCTCACCGTGGCGGACTACTGCGTGGCGCTGTCCCTGACCCAGCTGCAGGGGATCTACTCCGTGCGCATCACCGTCAACGGGCAGGAGCTGGCCTATCGGGACAGCAACCTCTTCATGGCGGGCGACGTGCTGCTGACCTCCATGGACGATGTGGTGCGCACCCTGACGGCGCGGCTGTACTTCCCCGACGGCAGCGGTATGCTGACGCCGGAGGAGCGCCTGCTGACCCAGTACGAGGGGCAGTCGGCGGCGGATGTGGTGCTGGCGGCGCTGGCGGAAGGCCCCACGCAGGACGGCCTGCTGCCGCTGCTGCCGGAGGAGACCGCAGGCCTTTCCGCCCGGGTGGAGGACGGCGTGTGCCAGCTGAATATACCCGCCGGCATGGCGGAGCAGCTGCCGCCCGACACGCTGGAGCAGATGGAGCGGGGGCTTGCCGCGTCCCTGCTGTCCCTTGAGGGGGTCGTCTCCGTGCAGGCCTATACCGACGGCGTTTACCGCGCCGCCTACGAGTAAGCGCGGATGGCCGAAAGGCCGCTGCTTTTCTGCGTTTTTCAGCGTGAATGCAGCTTTTTCGGACAGAGCAGGCGGGGCGTAACGCCCCGCCTGTTCCGTGATGTGTGGGATAATGTCAATTATTTTTCGGAAATTTTGTCGTTTTTCACAAAATTTTCCGCAAATGGGAAAACCACTTGCAATTTTTCTGAAAAGTGGTAAACTGAGCTTGTCTATACAGGAAAGCCTATAGGCTTTTTTGCGCTTTTCTTTCTATACAAAAGCGCAAAGCGTTTCCTGATTTGCACGGCATAACGGTCGCGGTGCGCGCTGCGGTCTTTGTGCGTCTGGCCTCCCCATAACGGGCAGGCAGGGTCGGGTTGACAGCCCTGCCTGCCTTGTCAGACA
>CAKTKM010000048.1 GCA_934569425.1 uncultured Oscillospiraceae bacterium | reverse complement strand
AAAACCCTGCACAATCAGCTCAGTGCCATTTTCAATCACGCTGTGAAATTCTACGGGCTGAAAGACAATCCCGCCGCTAAGGTCGGCAATATGGGAAAGGCCAAAGCAAGAGAGATGCTTTTCTGGACGCAGGAGGAATACAAGAAATTTTCCGCAGAAATGATGGACAAGCCCGTTTCGTTCTATGCCTTTGAAATGCTGTATTGGTGCGGCATCCGGGAGGGAGAACTGCTGGCGCTGACCCCGGCGGATTTCGATTTTGAACGGCAGACGGTCACGATCAGCAAATCCTATCAGCGCATCGGTGGCCGGGACATCATCACTGACCCGAAAACGCCGAAAAGTAACCGCACCATTAAGATGGAGTTTCTCTGTGAAGAAATGCAGGACTATATGAAACAGCTCTACCGAATCGGCAAAAACGACCGGCTGTTTGAAGTTACAAAAAGCTATCTTCATCATGAAATGGACAGAGGTGTTAAGGCGGCAGGGGTCAAGAGGATCAGAATCCACGATTTAAGACACCCGTATGTCAAGCACACGACAAAAATTTTTAGCTTGCGCTTGATGGATTTTCAAGCGCAGGCTTATGGCCATTGCAATGGCGGCTTATATGCTTGGCTTTGGAAGCTACAAAGGGTTTTCCAAGTGATTGTATAGTGTTTGATAAGATCACAACATAGAAAACGCGGACAGAAGCGCCCTCCGGCAAAAGCCGGAGGGCGCTCTCTTATTCTCCTGTCATCTCAAAGGAGAGATCATACGCGGTCTCCGCGCCCTTGACCGGCAGCAGGAAATCGACTCCCGGCCGGTCATAGCCGCTGTAAGCTACCTGACACCTGACGGTCACACCGTTCGCCGTCAGGGAAAAGCTCTCATAGGGATGAGCCTGGATCGTCCCGACCAGCCTGTCCCGCACCCGGATATAGTCCAGCAGGCTGCCCTGCGCCCCTGCATAGGACAGCGCCGCGATCAGCATCTGCTCCTGATAGCTGGCCGGATAGACCGCGGGGCTGTTGGTGTGGAACCGGAACCCCACGGCGGTCACAAAGCCGTCCGTCTCCTGAAAGGTAAAATCCGGCGGGTCGGTCTGCACGCCCATGCGGATCACATGGGGATTCACGGCTTCCTGCCAGCGCCCCTGACTGTCCCATGTGCCGCCGAAGTCCACGTCCTCATAGGCCGCCAGCCGGTTGAAGTTGTCGCAGAACTCTGCCGCGGAGAGTGCGCCCCGGTGCCGCGGCGCTTCCGCCGCCGCCATGGACAGCACCACCATCCCGGCCAAAGCCGCTCCGTACCCGATCCCCAGCGCCGCCGAAAGCCACCATGGCTTCTCCCGCAGGGACAGCACTCCGTCCGCTTCCCACGGCAGCGCCTGTCCGTCCTCGCAGGCGCGCCCGCTTTTCCACAGCCGTACCAGCCGGTAGACGGGGATCCACGCCCCCATACCGTACCACAGCGCACCCATGGTGCGGTCAAGCGCCGTCTGATAGCGCAGCCGCTGTCCCTCCTCGTCGCGGACATACAGCCCCATGATCCACTTGCCCGGCGTGGTACCCCACAGCCGCAGCAGCAGCGGCTCGCCGAACAGCATCATCCCCAGCGCCGCCAGCGTGGAAACAAGTCCGGTGCCTGCGGCGTTTCTGGTCACATTCACATGGCACACCAGCAGCAGAAACATGCTCCACAGCGTTGTATACAGCCACATGTCCAGCATGCGGGCAAAGAACCGCCGCCACGGCGCCCGGACGGCGGGGATCACATCGCCGGACAGGGCGCTGACCTCCGCCGGAGCCTCCAGCGCGTCCAGATATTTCCCGGCGTCCAGCGTCTCATAGGAAACGCCGTCCGTCTGTATCTCCCGGCAGACCTGATCCGCGCGGTCAAGGGTCTGCCGCTGCATCTCCAACGCCGTGATGTGCCGTGCAAGGGTGCCGGACAACGTGTCCCGTCCCTCCTGCAGCGCCCTGATCTCCTCCAGCGGAATGTGCAGGCTCCGCAGGAGCTTCAGACGCATCAGCACCGTCACATCCTCCTGAGAATAGTCCCGGTAACCGTTGGCGCCGCGGCTGGGGGACACCAGTCCCTCTGCTTCGTAAAAACGGATGTTGGCACGCTTCATGCCGCACAGGGCTTCTGCCTCCTTGATGGTCAAGGCTGTCACCTCCTCCTGTTGCTGTCTCTATTGTAAAGGGTAAAGTCCCTTGACAGTCAAGTCTTTTTTGAAATTTTCTTTCAAATTCTCTTGACAGTGCGGTTTACTCATGATAAACTCACCATAGAGTTTATTGCAAGTAAACCGAAAGGAGAACGCATATGGAGCATATGGAACTGGGGGAGGTGCAGCTGCGGTTTGCCGAGCTGGTGTGGCACTACGCGCCCCTGCCCTCCGGCGAGCTGGTGAAGATCTGCCAGCGGGAGCTGAACTGGAAGAAGCCCACCACTTACACCGTGCTGCGCAAGCTTTGCGAGAAGGGTTTGTTTCAGAACGACGGCGGCCTTGTGTCGGTGAAGATGACCCGGGAGCAGTTCTACGCCGCCCGAACCGAACAGTTCGTGGAGGACGCCTTCGACGGCTCCCTCCCTGCCTTTCTGACGGCCTTCACCTCCCGCAAGAAGCTGTCGGCGGCGGAGGTGGAGGAGCTTCAGCGGATGATCGACACATTCCGGAAGGAGGACTGACCATGGGGACGCTGAACGGGCTGTTTGTCAAAAGTATGAATCTGGCGGTGGCGGCCGGCTGGCTCATCGGGGCGTTGCTGCTGCTGCGCCCGCTGCTGAAGAAGCTTGCCCCCAAGTGGCTGGTGTGCGCCCTGTGGGCGCTGGTGGCCATTCGTCTGGCCTGTCCCGTGGCGCTCCACTCCGATCTCTCTGCCTACCGTCTGGCAGGCAGCGCCGTCCAGCAGGACGGACAGGTGGAGTACTTCCACACATGGCCGGACGACGAGCATCGCCACGTCAGCTTTGCCCCCGCCACGCTGCTGCCGCGGCTGCCCGACACTGCGGGGGATACCGCCGCCGCGGACAGCGCCGCGCCGGACGCCGCCCCCCGGCGCGGCTTCTCACAGGCGGGCGTCTCTCTGATCTGGGCGGTGGGCATCGGCGTCCTATTGCTGCTGGCACTGGCGGGCTACGTCAGCCTGCGGGAGGACGTGGCAGCCTCGGTGCCGTTCCGGCGCGGCGTCTATCTGTGCGACGACATCCGCTCTCCCTTCATTCTGGGGTTGTTCCGTCCCCGGATCTACCTGACCTCCGGCATGGACGCGACCGCCCGCGCCTGCGTCCTGCGGCATGAGCAGGCGCACCTGCGCCGGGGGGATCATGTGTGGAAGGTGCTGGGCTATGTGCTGCTGGCGGTGTACTGGTACGATCCGCTGGTGTGGCTGGCCTATGTTCTCTTCTGCCGGGACATGGAGCTGGCCTGCGATGAGCGGGTGATCCGGGACATGGCGGCGGAGGAGCGGGCAGCCTACTCCCAGGCGCTGCTGGATTGCAGTCAGGGTCGCCGGTGGGTGGCCGCCTGCCCGCTGGCCTTTGGCGAGGTGGGGGTCAAGACCCGCGTCAAGGCGGTGCTGCGCCACAAAAAGCCCGCCTTCTGGGCGATGCTGGCGGCGGCGCTGGTCTGCGCCGTGCTGGCGGTGTGCTTCCTGACCGATCCCAAGGGTGAATCGGAGACGGAAGCGCCCGCCACATCCCAGACCGACCCCATTTTGCAGGCGCTGGCGGAACAGGCCGGTGGAATGGACACAGTGGCGTTTACATGGAGCCACGGCGGCATCGAGTTTACCGATGATACCGTCCCCGGTCAGCTGCTGGCGCAGCTGCTGCGGGATTCCGGCTGGACGTATCTGGACGGCGGCGCGCCGGAGGCGGGCGCCGGCAAGCGATATGTCCTGAAGGTGGACATGGACGGGGACACCGTCCTGCGCTTTTACCGCTTCTACCCCGATGAACCGGAGGACAGCGTCGAGGTCACCGCCGGCAGTGAGAGCCACTGGTACGCCATGGGCGACATGACGTGGCAGGATGTAAAGCATATCCTCGGCCCCGACCGGGAGTATCTGGGCGAGGCGGGGCAGACCAAGGAGGTCATCACCTTCGGCCATTACGAAATGGACGGCGACACCGCCAACGGTCCCGAGTCGATCCCGTGGCTGGTGCTGGCGCGGGAGGGGGACAACATGCTGCTGGTCAGCGAGTATTCGCTGGACTACCAGTCCTTCACCCCCACCTACCAAAGCTACGACGGCATCCCCGGCTGGGAGACCAGCAGCCTCCGCACCTGGCTGAACAACGATTTCCGCGATACCGCCTTTACGGAGGAGGAGCAGCGCCGCCTTGTGGGCGACCCCGATCCCGTGTTCCTCCTCAGCGGCGAGGAGGTCAGGCGCTACTTTGTCTCGGAAGCGGACACCGAAAGCCACCCCACCCTCTATGCCGGCATGGTCAATAGCAGCTCCGGCTATGGCGATCCGGACAGCGGCTGGCTGCTGCGCTCCATGTATGACGGCGGCGGCCATCCGGAGCAGGTGTGTGCCTGGGGCGGCATTCGCATCGGACCCCGCTCCTATGAGCCTGCCTATATCCGCCCCGCCGTCTGGATCAAAACCGACCGCTGACGAAAAAGAGGTTTCTGAAAAAGAAACCTCTTTTTCTTTTTTTCTCTTGACAGGAGAGACTATATCGTGTAGTCTAAAGAAAAGACTACAGCGTGTAGTCGGATGGGAGGGAAGTACCATGACCGAATTGCAGCTGGGCGTGGTGGAGTCGAAATTTGCCGACATCATCTGGCGTACCGCACCTGTCACGTCCTCCCAGCTGGTAAAGCTGGGGGAGGCGGAGATGGGCTGGAAGCGCACCACCGTCCATACCGTGCTGCGCCGCCTGTGCGATAAGGGACTGTTTCAGAACGACGGCGGCGTGGTGACGGCGCGGATGACCCGGGAGGAGTTCTATGCCCGCCAGAGCCGCCGCTATGTGGAGGACAGCTTCCACGGCTCCCTGCCCGCCTTCATCGCGGCCTTTACGCAGGGGCGCAGGCTGACGGAGGAGGAACGGGCGGAGCTTCGCCGCATGATCGACGAAACGGAGGGCTGAGCATGAACGAGATCTTTGTGAAGCTGGTCAATATGAGCGTCTCCGCCGGATGGCTGATCCTGGCGGTGCTGGTGCTGCGCCTGCCGCTGAAGCGGGCGCCCCGCTGGATCACCTGCCTGCTGTGGGCGCTGGTGGCGGTGCGTCTCGTGTGTCCCGTCACGCTGCGATCGCCGGTGTCCGCCTATCAGGTGGCGGCGCCCGCCGCCGTGCAGCCCTCGGGACAGGTGGCGTACTTCCAATACGTCCATGACAGCGGCGACAAGCCCTCCATCCAGCTGGATGTAGAGACCATTGTCCCCGCCGCGGAGTCCGCGGGTCATGGGGAAGCGGCGCAGCCGGATGTCCCCGCCCGCCAGATCACCCGCTTCCTGCCGCCCTATGTGGCCATCTATCTGACAGTGGCCGCCGCGCTGCTGCTGTACGGCCTTGCCAGTACCCTGCGTCTGCGGTACCGGGTGCGGGAGGCCATGCGCCTGCGGGACAATATCTGGGTGTGTGACGCCGTCACGTCCCCCTTCCTGCTGGGGGTGCTTCATCCCCGTATCTATCTCCCCAGCGGCATGGACGAGGGGAAGATGTCCTATGTCATCGCCCATGAGAACGCCCACCTGCGCCGGGGCGACCAGCTCTGGAAGCCGCTGGGCTTCGTCCTGCTGGCGATCCACTGGTTCAACCCGCTGGTGTGGCTGGCCTACTGGCTCTTCTGCCGGGATATTGAGACCGCCTGTGATGAGTGGGTGATCGCGGGACTGAACGGCGAGGATAAAAAGGCCTATTCTCTGGCGCTGCTGGATTGCAGTCAGGGGCGGCGCATGGTGCTGGCCTGCCCGCTGGCCTTCGGCGAGGAGGGGGTCAAGAGCCGCGTCAAGTCGGTGCTGCGGTATAAAAAGCCCGCTTTTTGGGTGGTTCTGGCGGCGGTCGTCCTCTGCGCCGCCGTGGCCGTCTGCTTCCTTACCGATCCGGTAGGCGGCGCCAGGGGAACCCTGACCTTCGAGGAAAAGGAGAACATCGTGTCCGACTGGCGCGCGGATTTCACCGTGGACACCAGCGCCGCGGCGCTGGATGCCGCGGTATATGCCGAGGTGTGGCGTGACGGACAGTGCGAGACCACCCCGATGCTGACGGTGGGCTGCCATGCCAACGAGCTGAGCGTCCAGATCGAGCAGGCGGTACGGGAACAGCGGTACGTTCCCTATTTTGCCCTGCGTGCCTCCTCCAATGTCTACGGCAGCTACGCCGAGCTGACGGAGAAGGTGAAGCAGCTGCCCAAGGATACCGCCTATGCCGCTTACCGCGACGGCCAGCAGCGGCAGGTGGCGGCGGGGGATGATATTGTCCTGCTGGCCATGGCGGCGGATCTGGGCGGTGGCCTGCCGCAGTTTGACTGCCGCCGGCTGGAGCGGGATCGCCGCCTGCCCCGGAGCGCCGACTTTATGATCGTTGTCCGTGCCTCCTTCGCCGCCGCCGACCCCACTCCCTCCGAGAATCTGCTGGGCAAGGATACCGACAGCGCCCACGAGGTGCTGCTGCCTCTGTTCCGCCTGCCTGTGGAGGTGGAGCTCAACGGCGTGGAGGACACCGGCAGCGTTCAGAGCCTGGATACCCTCATCAACGACCACCGCTGGGCGATGCCCGCCAGGGCGGAATCCACCGGCGCCGCGCCCTCCATCACCCTGCATGCCTCCACCGGCGACACGCTGCATATGGAGAGCGGCATGGACGCGCTGCTGTGGGTCAATGCAGGCGGAGATCCCGCCGGCCTTGCCGGAGACATGACCGGCGACGACATCATAAACGCCCTGTCCGGCTGGGCATGGCAGATGAAGCGGAACATCGCCCGCTCCAGGGAGGCCATCCCCGACGGCGATACCCTCTTTACCCGCTTCCCCGATGGCGGCTTCCGCTGGGACATTTACGCGCAAAGCGGCAGCGATGCCGACGCGCTGCTGACCCTCCTGCGGGAGTACGCCCGCGCCCATACCCTGACGGTGGATCAGTGCCGCGCCCTGCTGCTGAGCCATGACGGGCTGGACGGCGCCAATACCGGGGGCTATACCGCCCTGCTGGCGGAGATCTGTCAAAAGGACGAGAACGCCTACCTGCAGGCGTGGCGCGGCCTGACCTACGAGCAGCAGCGGGAGGTTCCCCGTGACGCGGAGGGCATCCTGCCCCAGCCGGAGGGGATCCGCTGGTCGTACCGCGCCGACGCGCTGGACGCCCCCTATATGACCGTTGACCGGGGCGGTTCCCGGTTCTATATGGAGATCCCCGACGCGCTGGCACAGCGCATCCGGCAGCGGCTGGCGGAAAACGTGAGGCTGCCCGGCTTTGAGACCCCCGCCGATACCCGCGGCTGGAGCCGTTCGCTGGTCTCGTGGACGGCGGAAAGCGCCGAGGTATACCTGCACTTCCCGCCGGAGGAGTCCGGCGCGTACAGCCTGCGCCGGGGCAACGGCGGCGTCTGGGGCATCGGGACAGACGGCGGCGTGGTGCAGGCGGATGCCGAGGTACGGGAGCTGCTGTCCATGATCGCCTCCCTCACCGGCTGGCAGACCGGCATGGGACGGGAGAGCTTCTTTGACCTGACGGCGGCGGAGCTGATCTACAACGGCAAGACGCTCCAAACCGTCACCGACAGGAGCCATCTGGCACAGCTGCAGGAGCTGCTGCAAAACGGTACCCAGTGCAGCTACGCCAGCAAGACCCCCATGGAGCGGGTGCAGCTGCGCCTGACCCGCGGCGACGGCAGCACCGTCTCTGTGCTGCTGGACACCGATTCCCCCCGCATCTACCTGCCGCCCTTCTACTACTATGTGTATAACGACTACGAATCCACCGGAACCCGGCCTCTGCTGGACGCCCTCGGCCTGACGGCGTGGCCGTCCGAGACGGCGGATGAAGACTGCGGCGCGTGGCTGACGGCGCTGGAGGAGCAGCTTGCCCCCATGCCGCGGGGAGAAGCCTCCGGCAGTGCGTCCCGGGTCTTCCCCCTCTCCGGGGATGCGGTCAACGACGCCCTGACGGCGGTGGGACTGCCCGTGCGGATCAATGACGAGGAGACCCAGTCCTACACCGAGGGACAGATCGCCTACACTCTCCGCAATGACGGAGAGGATCTCTACCCGTGGGGCGCCGTTGTCAGCGCTTTCTATGATGGCGGCAAGCGCTATTTGCAGGTAACCTATCAGGAAGCGGCGGGGGAGGACACGACCTTCCGCTGGGAGGACTGGCAAAAGACCATCCGGCTGGCCGCCATTCTCTACGGCGGCTTCACCGATGACGGCCAGCTGTACCGTCAGCTGTCCGCCCTGCCCATCCCCGAGGACGCGGCGGACGGCGCCGTGTGGGATCTGAACACCAATGGCGCCTACTGCCGTGTGTCTTACAGCACCCTTGTGGTGCAGGGCAAGCCCCGCAATGTGAGCCTCAGCATCTGCTTCTACGATTCGGAGCAGTACTACTGGGAGCTGCGCAAGCAGACCCAGCAGAACCGGGAGGAGCAGATGAGCCAGCTGCATGCGGAAGCGACCGGAAAATGAGCAAAAGAAGCGGGGGTCGCCCCGCTTCTTTTGGCTATATCGCATCTTGACAATAAGTGAATAACCGTTTATTATCAAAGCTATGAGAACGATCGACACGGAAAAACGGGATAAGGTGATACAAACCGTCCTTCAGATCACCATGGAGGAGGGTCTTGCCGCCCTGTCCTTTGATAAGCTGGCCAGGCGGGCCGGCATCAGCTCCGGCACCCCCTATGTGTACTTCAAAGACAAGACCGACATGCTCTCCCGCATCTACGCGCAGGTGTGGCAGGAGCTGCAGGAGGGGCTGCAGCAGGCCATCGACACAGGCCGAACCACCGGTGAAAAGCTGTTCTTCGGCCTGCGCTGTCTGGCAAAGAACCTGCTGTCCCGCCCGCGGGAGGCACATTTCTTCCTGTCGGTGCTCAACGCACCGGAGTTCGTCACGGCAGAGACCCTGCGGGACTACTGCCTGCCCTCCCCGCCGCTGATGGCGGTGTACCGGGAGGCCATCTCCCGCCGCCTGATGAAAACCGACAACATCGCCTATATCAACGCCGTCCTCTTCGGACCCCTGTTCCTGATCCTGCAGCAGCACCGCCGGAGCGGCACCCCCGCCATCATGAGCGAGGTGGAAAAGGTGCTGGATCTCTCCGTTTCCGCCGTGCTGAAGATCCGCTGAGCAATACCGCCCGGATATTCCGTCCGGAGGGATCCCCGGCGGATTCTCTCCTGCCGCGCTGATAGAAGCCATAAGCTCCCCTGATGGATTTGTGCAATGTCCACGAATCCGGCGGGGAAAAATCTCTATATGTTTGGCGGAGAAAAAGCTTGCAATTTGTCGTCCGTGCCGCTATAATAAGCAAGAAAATTTTGAAAGGGGGAACGCGCCATGACCACCATCCGCAAAAGCAAGTGCAAAGCCGTTCCCGCTGTTTTTGTTTCTATTGTTGCTATCGTTGCCTGACCGATGTTTTTCATCGGTCTTTTTTTTCGGCCAAAAGCCGCTGACAGAGTTTGGTAAGTAACATCACATACAAGACAACATGAAAGAGAGGAATCACGCCATGAAGAAAGAACTGGGCCATGTGGCCATCTACGACGCGAGAGAGCTGGGCGTCCCCCGTATGCTGCTGCTGGGTCTGCAGCACCTGTTCGCCATGTTCGGCGCCACCGTGCTGGTCCCCATTCTGGTCAGCAAATACGGCCTGCCCCTGTCCATCCAGACCACGCTGCTGTTCGCTGGCTTAGGCACGCTGCTGTTCCACCTGTGTACCAAGCTGAAGGTTCCCGCCTTCCTCGGTTCCTCCTTCGCCTTCCTGGGCGGCTTCGAGGCGGTGGCCAACCTGAACGTGGGCAAGTTCGCCGACATGACCGGCGAGGAAAAGCTGCCCTACGCGCTGGGCGGTATCGTGGTGGCCGGCCTGCTGTATCTGGTGCTGGCGCTGCTGTTCAAGCTGGTGGGCGCCAAGAAGGTCA
>CAKTKM010000047.1 GCA_934569425.1 uncultured Oscillospiraceae bacterium | reverse complement strand
CAGCTTGGTTCTCTTAGGAGGCGGTCGCTCTATACAACTGAGCTACGGAGGTGTATGCATGTTGTATTTTACCGCTGCGAGCCGGGTTTGTCAACGGAAAAGGGAGAAAAAAGTTGGGGAAACCCCTTGCAATCACGCGGATAAGGGCATATAATAGCAAGGTTGTTGAAATTATACCCAAGAGAAAGGGGTTTTTACCTTTGCAGAACGAAAAGCTGAGAAATGTAGCGATCATCGCCCACGTTGACCACGGCAAGACCACACTGGTGGATCAGATGCTGAAGCAGGGCGGCGTATACCGCGAGAATCAGGAGACGGTGGAGCGGGTGATGGACTCCAACGATCTGGAGCGTGAGCGGGGCATCACCATTCTGGCCAAGAACACCGCCATTCAATACGGCGACACTAAGATCAACATTGTGGACACCCCGGGTCACGCCGACTTTGGCGGCGAGGTGGAGCGCATTTTGAAGATGGTCAACGGCGTTATCCTGCTGGTGGACGCCGCCGAGGGTCCTATGCCCCAGACCCGCTTCGTGCTGAGCCGCGCACTGGAGCTGGGACATCGGGTCATCGTGGTCATCAACAAGATCGACCGGCCTGACCAGCGGATCCACGAGGTCATCGACGAGGTGCTGGAGCTGCTGCTGGAGCTGGACGCCACCGATGAGCAGCTGGACAGCCCCATGCTGTTCTGCTCCGCCCGCAACGGCACCGCCAGCTATTCCCCCGATGTGGCGGGTACCGACCTGAAGCCGTTGTTTGACACGATCCTGGACTATATCCCCGCGCCGGAGGCCGACCTTGACCAGCCCTTCCAGATGCTGGTGAGCGCCATCGATTACAACGAGTTTGTGGGGCGCATCGCCGTTGGCCGCATTGAACGGGGTATGCTGAAGCAGAATCAGGAGATCGCGGTGTGCAACTATCACGATCCGGACGCACCGGCCAAGAAGGCCAAGGCCGTCAGCATGTACGAATTTGACGGACTGGGACGCACGCCCATCACCGAGGCTACCGCCGGCAATATCATCGCCTTGAGCGGCATCGGCGATATTACCATCGGCGATACCATCTGCGCACCCGACTGCGTGGAGCCGTTGCCCTTTGTGAAGATCAGCGCACCCACGGTGGAAATGACCTTCTCCGTCAACGACAGTCCCTTTGCCGGACGGGAGGGTAAGTTTGTCACCTCCCGCCAGCTCCGTGACCGTCTGTGGCGGGAAACGCTGAAGGACGTGTCCCTGCGGGTCAGCGAGATCGAGGGCGTGATGGACGCCTTCAACGTGGCGGGGCGGGGCGAGATGAGCCTGTCCATCCTCATTGAGACCATGCGCCGGGAGGGCTACGAGTTCCAGGTGTCGCCGCCCCGCGTGCTGTATCAGACCATCGATGGCAAGAAGTGCGAGCCCATCGAGCGGCTGGTGGTGGACGTACCCAGCGAGAGCGTGGGCGCGGTCATTGAGAAGCTGGGCGCCCGCAAGGCGGATCTGACGGAGATGACGCCCATCGGCAGCCGCATGAAGGTGGAGTTTCTGGTTCCCAGCCGCGGCTTGTTCGGCTACCGGAACGAATTCCTGACCGACACCCGGGGCGAAGGTATTATGGCCAGCGTGTTTGACAGCTACGCACCCTTCAAGGGCGAGCTGCAGCGCCGCAATACCGGTTCGCTGGTGGCCAGCGAGACCGGCGAGTCCATTACCTACGGCCTGTTCAACGCGCAGGAACGTGGCGTGCTGATCATCGGCGCCAATGTGGGCGTGTATGAGGGCATGGTGGTGGGCATCAGCCCCAAGCAGGAGGACATCGTGGTGAACGTCTGCAAGAAGAAGCAGCTGACCAACACCCGTGCCGCCGGCTCCGACGATGCCCTGCGTCTGGTGCCGCCCCGCAGGATGAGTCTGGAGCAGTGCCTTGAGTTCTTGGCAGACGACGAGCTGCTGGAGGTCACACCCAAGAATCTGCGGATCCGCAAGACCATTCTGAATCACGAGCGCCGCATGAAGGCGCAGCACGGAAAGAAAAATTGAAGATAAAAATGACCTGTCCGAAAGACAGGTCATTTTTATCTTTCTGCCGTCGATGTCAACTCCGGTTGCGGCGATTGCAAGCCGGTGTAGGTAGACTTTACAGGCCGTTTCTGGTAGAATAGCCATAGAAACGGAAAGGAGAAACGCCCATGACCTTTGGAGAAAAGCTGCAAGCGCTGCGCAAGGCACAGGGATGGAGCCAGGAGGAGCTGGCCGCGCGGATCCATGTTTCCCGTCAGGCGTTGTCCAAGTGGGAGAGCGGCGCGTCGGTGCCGGACACGGAGAATGTGGTCGCGCTCAGCCGCCTGTTCGGCGTCAGCACGGATTATCTGCTGCTGGAGGAGATGGAAACCACGGCACAGGCCGCGCCAACGGCAGCCATGTCTCCATGGCAAAAGAACTGGCCCACAAAGAGATTGGCGCTGGCGGCAGCGGGCATCATTGGCCTGATCGGTGTGGTGGCGCTGAGTGTCTGGGGTTCCGTTCTACCCGAGTCTCGTGATGGGCTGACCGCCATCGGCAATCTGAATGCCCACTATCACCTCATATGGCTGACACTGCCGTTGCAGGCCATGCTTCTGTTCGGCGCCGTCGGCAGCATTTTCTATGATAAGCTGCGCCGCTTCTGGCACGAGGAGATTCTGAACGACGGAAAGGAGAAACGTCCATGACCTTTGGAGAAAAGCTGCAGGCGCTGCGCAAGGCACAGGGATGGAGTCAGGAGGAGCTGGCCGCGCGGATCCATGTATCCCGTCAGGCACTGTCCAAGTGGGAGAGCGGCGCGTCGGTGCCGGACACGGAGAATGTGGTCGCGCTCAGCCGCCTGTTCGGCGTCAGTACCGATTATCTGCTGCTGGAGGAGGCGGAGCGTTCCGGCTCCGGGCAGACCGCACCGGCTGCGGCATGGCCGAAGCCCCGCAAGTATCTGCTGGCGGCTGCTGTTGTCGGGGCGGTGGGATCGGTGGCCATCCGGTTCGTCTGGGCGGCCATGGCGGCCTCCGCCATCTTTGATTTCGGCTCCGACGCCATGGATTTCATGGACGGCGCCGATGGGATCGGCGGGTTCTTTGCGCCGGTGCTGCGGCAATTCACGCTGCTGTCGGTACTGAGTACGGTGTTTCTGGTGCTGCTGGCGGCAGGCGGTCTGGGCGCGGCATTTTACCATCCCCTCCTGCGGCTGTGGAGGAAGCACTGCACCGGAGACGATCCGGAAAAGGAGGCTTGACTTTTTTCGCCGGGTGTGTTAATAATAGTCCGACGCGTAGCGTGCGCAGGATGGCGCACCTGCGAAGCGTATCGCCCGGCCGGGTGATGCGCTTTCTTTTTTTATGGAGGAGAAAAGTACAATGCCAAAGAACAAATTGCAGGGGGTCGTATTCGGCCTCATCATGTCCTACGCCATGGCCATCGGTATGGAGGTCTACAACATGGCGCTCAAAGCGGGGGTGCAGGCGCAGCCCGGCGGGCTGAGCGGCATGACCTGCGGTATTTTGGGGGAGGCGCTGCGGGAGGCCGCCTACATGGGGCTGATCGTGCTGGTGATCTCCAACCTGCTGGGCAACCGTATGGGCGCCCGCTTCGCCGCAAAGGTCAGTGATCCCCAGCGAGACAATCCCTATTTCTGTCAGCTGATGCGGCAGGCGGGTACCGTGGCGGTCATGTGTCCCGCCATGAGTCTGGTGGCCTCGATTTTGTATCAGGTGGTGCTGGGCGGTGCGCCGGTGGCGCAGCTGCCGGTCATCTGGCTGGGGACGGTTTTCAAGAATTTCCCCATGGCCTTTTTCTGGAATATGTTTGCCGCCGCGCCCTTTACCCGCTGGCTGTTCGGGCGGCTGTTTCGTGTGTGACATAAAAAAGACGGCTTACGCCGTCTTTTTTATGTCACCATGCGGATGATCTCCTCCATGGAGAACTGCTCTTTATAATAGCGCAGCTGGCCGTCGATCAGTTCGTCCAGCGCCTGCATGCCCAGCAGTTCCACGGGAGCCTTGTCGTCCGTCAGGATATGGCCGCCGCCGGTGTAATCCTGCAGGTTTTGCGCGACATTCTCCATCATGGCGGCATATCCCGCGTTTTGCAGCAGCGCACGGTTGGCGTCAAAGGTCTGGCGCAGGTCTTCTGCGTCGGTGCAGAACACCACCGTGTTGGTGTTGGCGGGGACATTGACCCAATAGGTGTGGGCGAACACGGCGGCCATGGTATCGCACAGGTACTGATTGATGGAGCCCTCCCGTTCGGAGGTCATGTTCAGGTTCACCACCATCACGCCGCCGGGCTTCAGATGCCGCTGTACCTCCTGAAAGAACTCCGTGCTGGACAGCTGGAAAGGAATGGTGATGTCCTGATAGGCGTCCACCATAATGACGTCAAACAGTTCCTGAGAGGCGGTCAGGTAAGCGCGGCCATCCTCCACCGCCACCGTCACGCTGTCCGGCAGGCCAAAATAGTCCGTGGCAATGCCGGCGATCTTCCGGTCGATCTCCGCGCCCTGCACCGCCGCACCGGGAAAGTAGCGCACGCAGTAGCTGGCGTAGGTGCCGGAGCCCATTCCCAGGATCATGACGGAGCGGCTTTCGTTGTCGCTGCCGTTCATGCCTGCCATACAGGGCGCCGCCAGCGCGTAGTCATAGTACATGCCCGTCAGCTCCGTATCCTTGCGCTGGATGGACTGGACGCCGAACAGGACGTTGGTGGAGAGGGTGGTCTGCTTCTCGTTGTCCTTCACCTGAAGATAGTTGTAAATGGACTCGTCCTCCAGCGCAATATCGCTCTCCCAGAAGGCGAAGCTGTATGTGGGCAGGGCGAAGCACAGCGCCGCGATGACCACCGCTGCCGCGACGCCCCGCAGCAGCCGTTTGCGGGCGCAGGCGAAGTACACGATGCCGATGGCGGCCAGCACGCCGGCGAAGATCAGGAAGGTGGCAGCCGTACCCACGGCGGGGATGGTGATGAAGGTGGGGACGAAGGTGCCGATGATGCTGCCGATGGTGTTCAGGGCGTTGAGACGGCCTACGGTCTTGCCGGTATCGTCCAGATTATCCACGGTGAACTTGGTCAGCGACGGTGTCACCGTACCCAGCAGCACGCAGGGGAAGGCGAAGATCACCAGACACGCCGCCAGCGCCGCCCAGACGAGAAAGTTCTTCGTCACGAAGGTGGCCAGCAGCAGGCTGACCCCGGCAATGAGCCACCGACCCGCGAAGGGGATCAGGGAGATCCAGATGGCGGCAATGAGGATGCGGCCATAGAGCCTGTCCGGAGAATTGGTCTTGTCCGCCAGCTTGCCGCCCCATACGTTGCCGATGGCCATGGCGATCATGATGACGCCGATGATGACCGTCCATACGATCTGGGAGGAGCTGAAATAAGGCGCCATCAGGCGGCTGGCGCCCAGCTCCACCGCCATGACGGATACGCCGGCAAAGAATTCGGTGATATAGAGAAACAGCTTATTGCCCAGCAGTTTGTGTTCCATGGAGTACCTCCTGTTGTGGGATAGAAACAGTATACCGGCCGGTGAGGAGCTTGTCAACGCCTTGGCGGCGGGATGTGTATTGCCCTGCGGGGAAAACTCTGCTATAATAACAAAGTGGAATTTCACCGGCGGGAGGGGAGACGTATGCGGACACTGGCCACCATCGCGTTCTCCTTTGCTGCCGGGACCCTGCTGGCGGTGCTGCTGCCGGTGGAGGGCTGGTGGCTCTCCGGGGCGGGCGTGCTGCTGTTGCTGACAGCGGCAGCACTGTGGCAGCGCAGACACCTGAAACACGCGAAGCGCTGGGTGCTGATCGGACTGTCACTGGCGGTGTCGCTGATGTATTTCACCGGTTACCGGCAGTGGGTGCGGCAGCCGGTGGTGGAAAAATGCGGCGGGGAACAGGCCTTTTCCGGTATCGTCTGCGCCGCGCCGCAGGAGAGCGACTACGGCGGCAAGGTGACGCTGTGGCTGAAGGGGCATCCGCTGGCCAAAGCGGTGCTGTATGGCGATGAGGCGGTGCTGGCGCTGTCGCCGGGGGACGTGGTATCCGGCTCGGCCCGCTGGAACGATGCGTCCCATATCCATGATACCCGCCTGACCTCCTTTAATGCCAAGGGGGTGTTTGTGCTGCTGTACGCCCGGGGTGAATTGACAGTGGAGCGCGGCACGGCGGGCAGCCTGCTGTGGCTGCCCCAGCGGACGGGCGTGGCCGTACAGGAGAAGATACGAGCCATCTGGGACGACGAACGCACCGCCAGTCTGATCACCGCCGAGCTGACCGGAGACAAGTATGATATAAGCGACGAGGATTACGCCATCATGCGGGGCGCGGGGCTTGCCCATCTGTTCGCGGTGTCGGGGCTGCATTGCGCGTTTTTGATCACGCTGTTGGCACTGGTACTGCCCCGGGCGCGGCGGCGGTTGTTCTGCGGTGTGGCCATCGGCGTGATGCTCTTCTATATGTGCATGGTGGGACTGACGCCGTCGGTGGTGCGTGCCTGCATCATGCAGGTATTCCTGCTGGCGGCGCCGCTGTTCCGCAGGGACAGCGACCCGCTGACCAGCTTGGGCGCGGCGCTGCTGGTGATCCTGCTGGCCAATCCCTTTGCCGCCGCATCGGTGAGTCTGCAGCTGAGCTTTGCTGCCACCTTCGGTATCGTGTCGCTGTCGGGACGGCTGTTCCACCTGATGTTTGACTGGTACCGGGGAGAGAATAAGCATGTGCGGCGGCTGCTGTCCTTCGGCTGTGCCAATGCGGCGGTATCGCTGAGCGCCATGATCTGCACGGTGCCGCTGGCGGCCTACTACTTCAACACGCTGTCACTGGTGTCGCCGCTGGGGAACCTGCTGGCGGTGCCGGTGGCGGGCTACAGCTTTATGACGGCCTTTGCGGCGGTGCTGGTGGGGTTCGTGTCCCTGCCGGCGGCGCGGGTGCTGGGGTGGATCGCCTACGGCCTGATCCATGCTGTGCTGGGACTGGCCTATTGGCTGACCCGTTGGCGGTATCACGCGGTGTATTTCAACAATCACTATTTGCGGCTGTGGATGGTGCTGACGTATCTGGGCTTCGGGCTGTGCGTCGTCATGAAGCGGTGGCGGCGGCGGAAGTATCTCTACGCCGCGGCGGCCGCGGTGCTGGCACTGGTGGTGGCCGTCTGGGGCAATACGCTGCGCTACCGCGCCGGAGACCTGAATGTGATGGTGCTGGACGTCGGGCAGGGCGAGAGCGTGGCGCTGTACTCCGATGGTCAGGCCGCGCTGGTGGATTGCGGCAGCGCCAACAGCTTTATCGACGCGGGCGCGGTGGCGGCGGATCAGCTGGCGTCCATGGGGCTGCACCGCCTGAAGGCAGTGGCGGTGACTCATTTCCACGCCGACCACACCAACGGGCTGTATACCCTGCTGACCCGCATGAAGGTGGACACCCTGTACCTGCCGGACATGGAGGATGAATACGGCGTGCGGGAGCGGCTGCTGGACATGGCGGAGCGCTACGGCATCGCCGTGGAATGGGTGGAGCGCACAGAGCAGATAACGGTGGGCGGCATCACGGTGACGGTGTACCCGCCGGTGGGCGCGGGCGACATGAACGAGCAGGGATTGACCGTGCTGGGCAGCGCGGAGGACACGGACGTGCTGATCACCGGCGATATGAAGGACAGCACGGAACGCGCCCTGCTGCGGAAATATCCCATACCGGACATTGAAATTCTGGTGGTGGGGCATCACGGCTCCAAATACAGCTCCTGTCAGGAGTTTCTGGAGGCGGTGCGGCCGGAAACGGCGGTGATCAGCGTGGGCAGCAACAGCTACGGTCATCCCACGGAGGAGACCATCGGACGGCTGGAAGCGGCGGGCGCCGCGGTGCGCCGCACGGATCTGGAGGGCAATATCATCATTCACGGAGGAGAGGAAGCGTATGGCGGAGAATAAAGGCTTTGCCCGGCTGAAGGCGGATCTGAAGGCGGGACAGGCACAGAACGTCTATCTGTTTTACGGCGAGGAAACGTATCTCCGCGCCCACTACTTGCAGCAGCTGCGGCAGCTGCTGATCCCCGCGGGATTTGAGGAGTTCAACGACCACCGCCTGAACGGCAAGGGACTTACTGTGCAGGCGCTGACCGAGGTGGCGGAGGCCATGCCCATGATGGCGGAGCACACGCTGGTGACGGTGGAGGACATGGACATCTTCAAGCTGGACGAGGGACAGCGCAAAGCGCTGGTGGCGCTGCTGGAGGATATGCCGGAGTACTGCACGGTGGTGTTTGTCTACAACACGCTGGAATACAAACGGGACGGAAAGCAGAAAAAGCTGTGTGCCGCGGTGGACGCCCATGTCTGCGTGGTGGAGTTTGCCCAGCAGGAGCGCGCGCAGCTGGTGAATTGGCTGCGGCGGCGGTTCGCGGCGCTGGGGCATGAGATCGATCCCTCCACCGCCGACCATCTGCTGTTTACCTGCGGCACGCTGATGACCGAGCTGCTGCCGGAGATCGAGAAGATCGCCGCCTATGCCAAGCAGGAGCGGATCACCGTAGAGGACATTAACGCCGTGGCGGATCCCGTGCTGGACGCACGGGTCTTCGACATGACCAACTGCGTCACGGCGGGAAAATATGACGATGCGGCACGGGTGCTGGCGGAGCTTCTGCGGATGCAGACGGAGCCCATCATGATCCTTGCGGCGCTGGGCAAGGAGCTGCGGAAGCTGTATACCGCCCGCATGGCGCTGGATACCGGGAAGGATCGCTTCTGGGTGAAGCAGCTGTGGAGCATGAGCAGCGACTATCCCGCCAAGCTGCTGATGCAGGCGGCGCGGAAGGTGGATCACGCATGGTGCGCCAACGCGGTGAAGCGCTGTCAGACGCTGGACCGGCGGATGAAGAGCGAGCGGGGCATGGACGATGAGGCGGAGCTGGCGCTGTTTCTGATGGAATTGGCAGGTGCGCGGTGAAGCCCCGCGTCCGTGAGGTCATCATCGTGGAGGGGCGGTATGACAAGAACGCCCTTTCGCAGGTGGTGGACGCCGTGATCCTGACCACGGAGGGCTTCGGCGTGTTCCGTGACCGGGAGAAGCTGGCCTATTTCCGCCGTCTGGCGGAGAGACGCGGTGTGATCCTGCTGACCGATCCCGACGGCGCGGGCTTTGTGATCCGCAATCACCTCAAGGGAGCGTTGCCGCCGGAGCGGGTGAAGCAGGCCTATGTCCCGGATGTGGCGGGCAAGGAGCGGCGCAAGCGCAAGGGCGGCAAGGAGGGCAAGCTGGGGGTGGAGGGCATGTCTCCCGCCGTGCTGCTGGACGCCCTGCGCCGCTGCGGCGCCACCTTTGAGGGGGAGGCGGCCGCACCCCGCGGCGCCGGGATCACCCGCGCCGATCTGATGGACAAGGGGCTCATAGGAGCGGGCAGCACCGCGCGGCGCTCGGCGCTGCTGCAAACGCTGCAGCTGCCGGAGCATCTGACAACGGCAGGGCTGCTGGACGCCCTGAACCTGCTGCTGACGCGGGAGGAGTTTGAAGCGCTGTGACGGAGGCACCGGAAAAATGAAAAAAGCGGACAGTGCGAAAAAATTCGCGCTGTCCGCTTGGTGTATCTTGACAACCGGAAAAAAATATGGTAAGATAAATCGCTTATATTGGGATGATGGGGACATATCCCCTTTTACATGACCAGTATATCACCGCCGGAGCGGAAATACAAGTGGTTTTCGGCAAAAATGTCAACAAGGCCGCGCGTATCGAAACGGCGATGAAAATTGTTTGGTAAAAATTTGAAATACAGCCCCTTCGGGCGATCCGGCGGAAGGAAACGGCGGACGGCTCCAGGGCGGCACAACAAACAGAAAGGCGTGATGGACGAACATGGCCAAAGACAAGCACTACGGCAAAACGGTGCGCAAGAATTTTGCCCGACATGAAGAGGTTGTGGCGATGCCCAATCTGCTGGAGATCCAGAAGGACTCCTACAAATGGTTTCTGGAGACCGGACTGCGGGAAGTATTCTCCGATGTGGATGTGATCTCCGACTATGCCGGCAATCTGGAGTTGAGCTTTATCGACTATACCATGGACGAGAAGCCCAAGTACGACGTGGAGGAGTGCAAGGCCCGTGACGCCACCTACGCCGCCCCCATGAAGGTGCGGGTGCGCCTGCATAATAAGGAGACCGGCGAGATCAAGGAGCAGGAGATCTTCATGGGCGACTTTCCCCTGATGACCCACTCCGGCACCTTCGTCATCAACGGCGCCGAGCGCGTGGTGGTCAGCCAGATCGTCCGCTCCCC
>CAKTKM010000046.1 GCA_934569425.1 uncultured Oscillospiraceae bacterium | reverse complement strand
CATGATGTCCGCAAGGCCGGTGGAGACGATCCATGGCTCCAGCTCCCCGGGGCGGTCAGCCTCCGTCAGACCGTAGGCGGCGTAAAGCTCCGGCCACTCCCCCGCCGTCAGCTTCCGGAGCAGCCGGGGAGGCGCCATGTCCATCCATACGGCGCCGCCGGACACCTCCACCGTCAGGTCGGCAGCCTTGGTATGGGCGGTGTGGACACCGCCGGCGATCAGCCCCTCCTGCCGCAGCAGGGAGAAGGCGGCAATGGTGGCATGACCGCACAGCTCCACCTCTCCGGCAGGGGTGAAATAGCGGAGGGTAATGGCGCCGTCCGGTTCACGGGTGACAAAAACCGTTTCGGAGTGTTTGAACTCGGCGGCGATCTGCTGCATCACAGCATCCGCCAGCGGACGATCCGGCAGGACGATGCCCGCCTGATTGCCGCCGAAGATCCGGTCGGAAAAGGCATCCATGACATAGGCTTTCATAATGGCAGCAGCTCCTTAAATGGAATATTTCTTCTGATACTCGTCATAGTAGCGGGCGAAGGAGGCGTCCTTCATGGCCTTGACGCTGTTGAGATACTCATGGGTGTCAAAGCTGTCGCTCTCCACCTCGATGACGGTGACGGCGATGTTGGAGCAGTGGTCGGCCACACGCTCGTAGTTGGTCAGCAGGTCGTTGAACACGAAGCCCTGATTCAGCGTACAGATACCCTGCTGCAGACGGTCTACATGGTGGGACTTCATCTCGTCACACAGGCCGTCGATGATCTCCTCCAGCGGCTCCACACGGGCAGCCAGCTGGAGATCGCCGCCGGTAAAGGCGTCGATGGAGATAGCAAGGATCTCGGTGACGGCACCCTCCAGCACCTCCAACTCATGCAGGGCGGCGGGAGAGAACTCGATCTTCTTCTCGTCGATCTCCTGACAAACATCGGCCACATTGCAGGCATGGTCGGAGATACGCTCAAAGTCGGAGATGGTATGGAGGTATTTTGCGGTCTCCTCTGTCTGCTCCGGAGACATGGAGCGGGCGGTCAGCTTCATCAGGTAGGTCCCCAGCTTGTCCTCGTACCGGTCGATCAGCTCCTCGACCTCCTCCACCTGCTCATAGCCCCGGTCGGTATAGTCCTCCCGCAGGTGCATGGCCCGCAGCAGGTTATCCCGGGCATGGCCGGCCATGGAGTTGGTGACCATGCGGCTCTGCTCGATGGCGAGGGCGGGGTGCTGAAGGAAGCGCTCCTCCAGACGATCCATATCGTGCTGCGCCATCAGCTCACCGCCGGTATCGGGGATCAGCCAGACCACCAGCTTTTCCAGCAGGGGGATGGCGGGGGTCAGCACCACCACGGTGGCAAGACGGAAGAGGGTATTCATCAGCGCCACGGTGACGGTGGTCATGGTGAGGGAGAGAAACGTAAAGTGAAACACGGCGTTGGCGGCATAGAAGATCACCGCCCAGATGGCGGCACCCAGCACGTCGATGAGCAGGTACACAAAGGCGGTGCGCTTGCCGCTGACATTAGCGCCCAGCGCAGACAGCAGCACGGGAACGGCGGCGCCGATGGCAATGCCCATTGTGATGGGCAGGGCGATCTCGAAGGTGATAGCGCCGGTACCGGAGAGCACCTGCAGGATACCCACGGCGGCGCTGGCACTTTGCAGGATACTGGTGAACACCAGACCCACCAGAATGCCCAGCAGGGGGTTAGAGAATTTGGTAAGGATGTCGATAAAGGCCTGACTCTCCTTCAGAGGGGCGACGGCGGAGGACATGGCGGTCATACCGTACATCAGCACGGCGAAGCCCAGCAGGATGTTGCCCAGATGCTTGCGCTCCGGTTTGCCCTTGGCCATGCGCAGAAGGATACCCACGATGGCAAACATCCCTGTCAGCGTAGCGGTGGAGAGCAGATCCACCCAGCCGCTGCCGCCGGAAATGCTGTTGAGGCACAGGATCCAGCCGGTGACGCTGGTGCCGAGAATGGCGCCCATGATGACGCCGATGGCCTGACGCACCTTCATCATGCCGGAGTTGACGAAGCCCACCACCATAACGGAGGTGGCGGAGGAGGACTGGATCACGGCGGTGACGCCGGTACCCAGCAGCACGCCCTTAAGGGGGGTGCCTGACAGCTTATACAGCACCAGCTCCAGCTTGCTGCCGGCTACCTTCTTCAGATTGTCACCCATGACGGCCATGCCGTACAGAAACAGCGCGATGCCGCCCAGCAGCGATATGATGTCCGCAATGCCCATGCCCGAATTCCCCCATATTACATCCTAAGTTCCTATATACCCTATCAGTATACACAGAAAGAGGCGGTTTGACAAGCTTTGTTAATATTTCCACAGGGAAATTCCGGAAATTTTCATCTTAACAAAACCCATATTTGACAGAGGACGTTTTTTTCGTTAAAATAGAAAAAATACCCCTTTGTCTGTTGAGGGAGGAAAGCGAGGAGTACGATCTAAAATGCTCAATGAGCGCAGTCTTGTATCGCAGTTTCTGCACTTTGTGGCCGCCACGGTGGCGTCGCTGATGGTATTCAGCCTGTATTCCATTGTGGATGGGCTGATGGTGGCCAAGGGCGTGGGAGAATACGCCATGGCGGCGGTGAATCTGGCGGTGCCGTTTACCAATGTGCTGTTTTCCATCGGCATCATCTTCGCCGTGGGGACCAGCACCATCATCGCCATCTATCTGGGACAGGGACAGCGGGAAAAGGCCAACAGCCTGTTTTCCCAGAACACGGTGCTGCTCACCTGCGTGGGCTTGGTGATCTCGGCGCTGGTGCTGGTGTTTCTGGAGCCGTTCGCCGTACTGCTGGGCGCCGAGGGCGTCACCTACCAGCACACGGTGGACTATCTGCGGGGACTGGCACCCTTCGCGGTGTGCTTTATCGTGTCCTATAACATGGAGGTGCTGATAAAGACCGACGGGTATCCCCGCATCGCCATTCTGACGGTGATCACGGGATGTCTCACCAACTGCGTACTGGACTATGTGGCCATTTTCCTGCTGGACTGGGGCGCATGGGGCGCGGCCTTCGCCACGGGACTGTCCCAGCTGCTGACCTGCGTGATCTATCTGCGGCACTTCCTGCGGAAGGGACACAATACCTTCCACTTTGTCCGGTTCCGGATGGACTGGAACGTCTACCGGCGGCTGGTGCCGCTGGGCATTGCCGACGGCGTAACGGAGCTGTGCAACGGCGTGATGATCTTCCTGTTCAACCGGATCATTCTGCGGTGTCTGGGAGATGACGGACTGGTGTGCTATACCATCATCGCCTATGTCAATACGCTGATCGTCAACACCATGCTGGGGATCTCACAGGGCAGTCAGCCGCTGGTGAGCTATCACTACGGCAAGGAGGACGCAGCGGGATACCGCAGGCTGCTGCGCTACGGCTTTACGGCGGTGGGCATCATGACGGCGGTGATCTTCGCCGTGGTAATGGCCTTCGCGCCTCAAATCGCCGGGATCTTCCTCGGGGCGGAAAAGACGGCGCTGGCGGCGGACGCCGCCGGTGCGCTGCGGCGGTATGGGCTGTGCTATCTGCTATTGGGCGGCAACATTCTGATGGGTGGATTTCTCACCGCGGTGGAGCGTCCCGCAGGCGCTATCTGTATCTCCGTGGGGCGGGGACTGGTGTTTCAGGCCTCCGCGCTGGTGGTGCTGGCCTTCGTTGTGGGCGGCAGCGCCATCTGGTACGCGCCGGTGATCTCGGAGGCGGTATGCGCCGTGATGGCGGTGTGGTTTTTGAGGCGGTTTTTGAAACGCGGATAATATCTGGCAAAAGCGCAGGTAATGGCGTCCGGTGTGTTTGTGGCAAAAGCATACAAAAGCGGTGGGAAAATCCCGCCGGATTTTCTGGCAAATGGACGGAATGTGAAAACAGGGGTTGACAAATGGCACCGAAAGCGTTACCATGCCAACCATCCAAGGCGGACACGCCATTGAGAACCGAAGGAAAGGAGAAAATCAGTGATGAAGAAGCTGAGCGCCGTGATGATGATGTCTATGGAGATGTGCATGTGCAGCATGTGCATGTTTCACCGCGCTCAAATTGGTCAACTGATTTTCCCGGACGGTATGGTGTCCTGCTAAGCACAGGATGCATAACAGTCACAAACAGCGGAAGGTCGATTGACCTGCCGCTGTTTTTATTTTGCAGCGGCGCACAACGAGGCAAGCTCCCATTGTGTACCGCTGCTTATAGCCCCTTACCGCAAATCATTCCATCAATTTTCAAAAGGAGACAAACATCATGAAAAAGCACAACTATTTCACGAAGCTGGCCGCGCTGGTGCTGGCACTGGTACTGGCACTGAGCCTGACCGCCTGCGGCGGCGGAAGCACCGCCGGTGACGGCGAAAAGACCGCCGTGAAGATCGGCGTACCCAACGACACCACCAACGAGGCCCGCGCCCTGCTGCTGCTGCAGGAAAACGGCATCATCAAGCTGAAGGACGGCGCGGGCATTACCGCCACCAAGAACGACATCGTGGAGAATCCCTACAACGTGGAGATCGTGGAAGCGGAAGCCGCCCAGCTGCCCAACCAGCTGCCGGATCTGGACTATGCGGTCATCAACAGCAACTACGCCATCAACGCGGGACTGAACCCTGTGAATGACTCCCTGCTGATCGAGGGCAGCGCCTCCGCCTACGCCAACATTCTGGCGGTGAAGGAGGGCAACGAGACCGCTCCCAAGACGCTGGCGCTGAAGGCGGCGCTGGAGAGCAAGCAGGTGGCCGATTTCATCGCGGAGAAGTACAACGGCTCCGTGGTGTCCGTGGTGGAGAATCCCACCGACGGGTATGACGCCTCTGTGGATTACGATGCCCTGAAGGGCGAGACCATCACCGTGGCCGCCTCCCCCACGCCCCACGCCGAGATCCTCGAGGTGGCCAAGGAGATTCTGGCCGCCAAGGAGATCACGCTGGACATCCAGTCCTACAATGACTACGTTGTCCCCAACACCGTGGTGGACGACGGCACCGTGGACGCCAACTACTTCCAGCACCTGCCCTATCTGGAGGACTTCAACGCCCAGCAGGGTACCCACATCGTATCTGTCAGCGCCGTGCATGTGGAGCCGATGGGCCTGTACGGCGGCCGCCAGACCACGCTGGACGCAGTGAGCGGTCAGTAACATCCAAGGAGGGAGACGTCCATGATCGAACTGAAGCACGTCAGCAAGACGTTTGATTCCGGCAGCGCCGGAGGGGTAGACGCACTGAAGGACGTCTCCCTCACCATTGAAGACGGAGACATCTACGGCATCATCGGTATGTCCGGCGCGGGAAAAAGCACGCTGGTGCGGTGCATCAACCTGCTGGAACGCCCCACCAGCGGCGAGATCGTGGTGAACGGGCAGCGGCTGGACACCATGTCCCCTGCCCAGCTGCGGCAGGCGCGGCGGAGCATTACCATGATCTTCCAGCACTTCAACCTGCTCATGCAGCGCACCTGTCTGAAAAACGTGTGCTTTCCCATGGAACTGGTGGGCATGAAGCGGGCGGAGGCGGAAAAGCGCGCCCGCGAGCTGCTGGAGCTGGTGGGACTGCCGGATAAGGCGGAGGCCTATCCCGCGCAGCTGTCCGGCGGGCAGCAGCAGCGTATCGCTATCGCCCGGGCGCTGGCTACCGATCCCAAGGTGCTGCTGTGCGACGAGGCCACCAGCGCCCTGGATCCCAACACCACCCGGCAGATCCTGGAGCTGATCCGCGACATCAACAAAAAGCTGGGGATCACTGTGGTGATCATCACCCACCAGATGAGCGTGGTGAAGGAGATCTGCACCCATGTGGCCATTCTGGACGGCGGCGTGGTGGCGGAATCCGGCCTTGTGGGGACCGTGTTCGCCGCGCCCAAGTCCGCCGCCGGACGGCGGCTGGTGTTTCCCGGCGGTGCCGACGCGCAGGTGTACGATCCCGCCGGAGAGCGGCTGGTGCGGCTGGTGTTCAAGGACAGCAAGACCACCGGAACGCCCATGGTGGCGCGGCTGGCGGCGGAGGAGGGCATTCTGTGCAACGTGATCTCCGCCAGCACGCAGAGCCTTTCCGAGGAGGTCTACGGCAGCATGATGCTGGGCATCCCCAGCGGGCAGTTTGACCGGGCGGTGGCCTTTATCCGGACCATTGCCAACGTACAGGTAGAGGAGGTGGCGCAGCATGTATAACAATCTGTTCAGCCAGCAGTCCGTGGAGGATCTGCTGGGGGTGCTGCCCTCCCTGCCCTACGCTATCTGGGAGACATTTTACATGACCGTGCTCAGCACGGCGCTGGCGCTGGTGATCGGGCTTCCGCTGGGCGTGCTGCTGGTCGTGGGGGAAAAGGACGGGATACTGCCTCTGCCCCGCTGGCTGATGCAGGTGCTGAATGTGATCATCAACCTGCTGCGGTCGGTGCCGTTTCTGATCCTGATGATCATGGTGTTCCCCCTGTCCCGCCTGCTGATCGGTACGGCGGTCGGCACCACGGCCACCATCGTACCGCTGGTAGCGGCGGCGTTTCCCTTCGTGGCGCGGCTGGTGGAGAGCAGCCTGCGGGAGGTGGACGGCAACATCATTGAGGCCGCACAGAGCATGGGCGCCACGCCCCTGCAGATCATCTGCAAGGTGATGATCCCCGAAAGTGTGCCGTCTCTCATTCAGAATGTGACCATCGCGCTGACCACCATTCTGGGCTACTCCGCCATGAGCGGCATCATCGGCGGCGGCGGACTGGGCAAGATCGCCATTGACTACGGCTATTACCGCTACAAGTATCTGGTGATGCTGGCGGCGGTGGTGCTGCTGATCCTGCTGGTGCAGGTATTTCAGAGTCTGGGAACATGGCTCAGCAAAAAATGCGACAAGAGACTGAAATAAATTTTCACAGGGCGGAACGTCGGAGACGTTCCGCCCTGTGTTCATCTGGCAATGCATGCATCGCAAGTTTTCATTGCGTCTCATGCATTTTTTTGCGTGTGACGATATTTATGGCAGCTTAACAGTCCAAAAATGCATTTCGAGAAATATGTACTTGCAAAATCATTTTTACGGCGTTATAATGGTAGCAGTTTTGAGGATGATCCCACTGGGGCTTTGAGAAAGGAGCAGCATGGTTATGGGCAGCAACGGAAGCTTGGAGAAATTCGCAGGGTCACTGAGTCAGCTGATCCGCAATGAATACAGCATCGCCGAGGAGTATTACCGGGGCGATGTGAAGCGCGGCCTGCGCAACAACGACGGCACCGGTGTGCTGGCAGGCGTGTCCAAGGTGGGCAGCGTGCAGGGCTATTTCATTCAGGACGGACAGCGGATCCCCAAGCCCGGCCAGCTGTACTACCGGGGCATTGAGCTGAACGAGATCGTAGAGGCGCACCGGCAGGCGGGAACCTTCGGCTTTGAGGAGGTGGCCTATCTGCTGCTGCTGGGGTATCTGCCCTCCAAGACGGAGCTGCAATACTTCAATGAGATCATGAACCGCGCCCGAAAGCTGCCGGACGGCTTTACCGAGGACATGATCATGCGGCATCCCAGCCGGAACATCATGAATAAGCTGGCGCGCAGCGTGCTGGCGCTGTACTCCTACGACGAGAATCCCGACGACACCTCCATCGAGAACATGCTGCTGCAGTCCATCAAGCTGGTGGGGTGTTTCCCCTCTATCGTGGCCAACGCCTATGCGGTGAAGCGGCATTATTTTCAGGGGGATTCTCTCCACATCCACTTCCCCGAGGACGATCTGTCCACGGCGGAGAACTTCCTGCGGATGATCCGCCCCAACAAGCAGTACACAGAGGAAGAGGCGCATCTGCTGGACATGATGCTGATGGTCCACGCAGAGCACGGCGGCGGCAACAACTCCACCTTCGTATGCCGCGCCATGTCCTCCAGCGGAACGGATACCTACAGCGCCATTGCCGGCGCCGTGGGATCGCTGAAGGGTCCTCTCCACGGCGGCGCCAACGCCAAGGTGATGGAGATGTTCCAGTACATCAAGGAAAACGTAAATCCCCGGGACGATGGCTCCATCCGGGATTATCTGAACAAGATCCTCGACGGCACCGCCGGCGACGGATCCGGAAAGATCTATGGTCTTGGCCACGCGGTGTATACCATTTCCGATCCCAGAGCGGTGCTGCTGAAGAAGTACGCCCGGCATCTGGCGGAGATCAAGGGCTATGCCGACGACTTCGCCCTGCTGCAGAAGGTGGAGGAGCTGGGGATCCCGCTGGTGCAGGAGCGGCGGCGCAGCGATGCGCCCATGTGCGCCAACGTGGACATGTATTCCGGCCTTGTCTACACCATGCTGGGGATCCCGGAGGATGTGTTCACGCCTCTGTTCGCCTCCGCCCGTATTGCCGGCTGGTGCGCCAACCGGATGGAGGAGGTCATCACCTGCCACCGGATCATGCGGCCGGCCTATCGCGCAGTGACCATCAAGGATCACTATGTTCCCATTGAGGCGCGGACAGGCAAGCTGACCACGCCGGAGGTATGAGAAAACGCAAAAAAAGAAAGCCCGCACGGGCTTTCTTTTTTGCGTTGCTTTAGTCGATCATGCTCTTCAGATCAGTGGCGACCTCGAAGGGAGCAGCAGTGGCTTCCTTGACCTGATCCACGGTGAACTCGGGATTGATCTCGGTCATCAGCAGACCCTTATCGGTGACCTCGAACACGCACATCTCCGTGATGATCTTGTTGACACAGTGAGAGGCGGTCAGGGGCAGGCGGCACTTCTCGAAGATCTTGGGGTTGCCCTTGGCGGTGTGCTCCATGCAGACGATGCACTTCTTGGCACCCACGCACAGATCCATGGCACCGCCCATGCCGGGCATCTTCTTGCCGGGGATGATCCAGTTGGCCAGATTGCCCTCGGCGTCCACTTCCAGCGCGCCAAGGAAGCAGGCGTCCACATGGCCGCCGCGGATCAGGCCGAAGTTGGAGGCGGAATCGATGAAGCCGCCGCCGAAGGCCACGGAGGAGGGAGAACCACCCGCGTCAACAACGTGGTAGGGATCGTAATTGGCGTCGCCCTCTTTGGGGGACTTGCCGGCGGAGACGATACCCAGCTCGGCGTGGATGATCAGCTCAACGCCCTCGGGCAGGTAGTTGGGGATCATGGTGGGCAGGCCGATACCCAGATTGACGACATCGCCGTCCTTCAGTTCTTTCGCGCAGCGCTTGGCGATAAAGCCTTTGATTTCGGACTTTTCCATTACTTTCTGTCTCCTTCCACGATGTAATCCACGCACATGCCATAGGTATGAACGTTCTCAGGCTCGATGTCGCCCACGGGGACGATGTACTCGCACTCGGCGATGACGGTGTCGGCGGCGGTGGCCATCACAACGTTGAAGTTGCGCATGGTTCCCTTATACCAGCAGTTGCCGTACTCATCGCACTTGTAGGCGCCCAGCAGGGCGAAGTCGGCGTGGACGGGCTTCATCAGCAGGTAGTCCTTGCCGTCAACGGTCTGACGACCCATGCACAGGGGGGATTCCTCCACCAGCGTGTCGATGCCCACAGGGGTCAGGACACCGCCGAGGCCGGCGCCGCCGGCACGGATGCACTCAGCCAGCGTACCCTGAGGCAGCAGGTTGACCTCCAGCGTACCCTCGGTGTTCTGCTGACCGACCTCGGGGGTCATGCCGACGTGGGTGGCGATGACGCGCTTGACCTGATGGTTGTGGATCAGCTCGGCAATGCCGAAGAACTCCTCGCCCATGGGGCCGGTGGCACGGCCCATATCGTTGGCGATGAGGGTCAGATCCTTGGTACCCAGCTTGACCAGCTCCTTGACGATGGCACGCGCCTGGCCGCAGGCCAGAAAGCCACCGCACATAATGGTAGCGCCGTCAGGGATCATTTTTGCTGCCTCAGCGGCAGTCAGTACAGGTTTCTTTGCCATTTCTGTTCCTCCTACATTTTATGACAGCGGCCACTGAACCACCTGCGGTATGCAGTTAGCTCAGTGGCGCTGTATAGGTTTTACTTCATGCCGCGCTTGACCATTTCGGTCACGGCGAAGGAAGCCACGTCGTCGGCATACTTACCGGCGCCGAAACCAGCGTCAAAGCCCAGCTCCTTGGCCAGCTCGTGCGTGATACGGGGGCCGCCGCAGCAGACCACGAACTTATCGCGCAGACCCTCGGCCTCCAGCAGTTCGATGAGGTTGGTCAGATTCTGGATATGCACATCCTTCTGGGTGACGGTCTGGCTCACCAGCAGCACGTCGGCCTTCAGCTCCAGTGCCTTCTTGATGAACTCCTCGTTGGGAACCTGAGAGCCGAGGTTATAGGCCTCGATCATCTCATAGCGCTCCAGACCGTAGTGGCCGGCGAAGCCCTTGCGGTTCATGAT
>CAKTKM010000045.1 GCA_934569425.1 uncultured Oscillospiraceae bacterium | reverse complement strand
AGACAAGAAAAGACCCGCAGAGAATACTTGCCGTATTGTCAAGGGGCTTGACGCAGTATGGGCGCATTTCTGCCCGACAAAACCGTGTCTGCCCTTGTCAATCGATGGTACCCTTTCTTTATAGCATATACCGTCCCAAAAAGCAATACGCCGCCCCGTTTTTGCAAGCTGCGTCTTGCCCTCTGCCCCGAAACGTGGTATCCTGTTTTCAAGGAAGGGAGGGCTTTCCCATGGATATTCCCCCGCGCTGCCGTGACGAGAACGGCTATCTGGTGCGCCAGCATCTGATGACGGACATCCCCTATGGCCGCCGCACGGTGGCCAGAGTGGGCTGCGGCTTCATGGCGGTCTGCAACGCCGCCCGCTATTTCGCCCTGCCGGTGACAGAGTCGGCGGTCTGGCAGTATTTTCACCGCAATGTCCATCTGGGCGGCGTGTTCGGCACCAGCATTTTTCTGGTGTGCCGCGGCCTGCGCCGTTTCGGCATGCGGGTCACCGGCCTGCGCTACCGGGATCTGAAGGGCGCCGAGGCGGGGATCCTGTGGTACCACACCGGCCGCTCCCGCCACTATGTGCTGCTGCACCGGTGCGCCGACGGCCGCTATGCCTTTCCCAACTCCTCCGCGGCCGCGCCCATGACCTTTCCCGAATTTTACGGCAAATACGTCAAGCGCCTGCCCCTGCTGCGCCTGCCGGTCATGTTCACCGTAACGGTGGGGCGGCGGGATAAACCGGCGCCCCGCAGCAAACACTGAAACAAAACAGGAGGGCATTGCCATGTATAAGAATATTGCCAAGCAGGAAAAGCTGCTGCTGAAAAATCTGGTGGACTATCAGGCCGGCCAGGTGGTCAGCAAGACGCTGGTGCAGAACGAACTGGTCAGCGTCACCGTCTTCTCCTTTGAGAAGGACGAGGAGATCTCCACCCATGCCAGCGGCGGCGACGCCATGGTAACGGTGCTGGAGGGAACCGGCCGCTTCACCGTCGGCGGCGAGGTCTTCACCCTCACCGGGGGCGAAACGCTGGTGATGCCCAAGGACGTTCCCCACGCCGTCTACGGGCAGGAGCGCTTCAAAATGCTGCTGGTGGTGTCGTTCTGATCAAAAAAAGAGCCTTGCGGCTCTTTTTTGATTTTCTCCGGGATCTTTCTCCGCTTGCCTGCGTCTAAAGGGCGTAAACAAACAAAAAGGAAGGTTTCCCCTATGAAAACGATGAAAAAAGTGACCGCGCTGCTGCTGGCGCTGATGATGGTGCTGTCTCTGGCTGCCTGCGGCGGCAAGAGCGACAACGGCGGCGATGCCGATGCGGACATGACGGCGCAGCAGGTGCTGGACGCTCTGAAGGAAAAGCTGGGCGGCAGCTACGGCTGCGATATGGCCGAGGACGAGGATCGCATGACCAACTACTACGGTCTTGACCTGTCCCGGATCGACAGCTGGGCTGCCGAAAGCAGTGAAAACAGCGCCCTTGATCCCAGCACCGCCGTTGTGCTGAAGGTGAAGGACGGCTACGCCGAGGACGCCGCCGCCCTGCTGCAGGAGCGCTACGAACAGGTGCTGGATTACTCCCGCATGTATAGCATGAACGTGGCGCAGGTGGAGCAGGCGCGCCTGTTCGTCAGCGGCAATTATGTGGCGCTGCTGATCCTGGGACAGGCGCCGGACGAGAACACCGCCGACGAGGCAAAGCTGGCACAGGACGAAGCCGCCAAGGTAGACGCCGCGTGGCAGGAGATCTTCGACTCCTCCGCCAATCAGATCGTGGTCAAATAACGCGCTCCCCGATAAAAAAGACGACCCCCGCGGGGTCGTCTTTTTTGCGGTGCAGCATACAGAATATGCCGTTTCCCCGCCCCTGCGGGGTAGCCGGAAGGGATGCGCAGCAGCTTCACGCACCGGTGTCTGCGCATTTTTTCGGCGCGGCGCTCCTGCATGACGTTTTATCCGTGATAATACGTCTTGGCGCAGTACTCCCGCTGCACCGTCACCCGTCCCTCATCGGTGAGCCAGTCCACAAAATTGGAGAAATTCCGCTCCACGATGGAGAACTTCAGCTCGTTCTTTGTCCGGATGTTCTCCCGCTGGCAGAAGGCGGCGATCCACTGGGCAAAGGTCATGCCGTCCGTCAGATCCTCCAGCAGCTCCTCCGCCTTTTGGTGGATGAACGCCGTGTTGACATCCACCAGCGCCGCCAGCTCCGCCCGGCCGGTCACCACCGCCTTGTGGGCGATGATGTAGGCGGCGTGCTCCGTTTGCCGCAGATAGGCCTTGCTCTGCAAGTCCCGGGCGATGAACATGCTGGTGGGCAGCTTGGCGCTGTCGATCTGCTGCCGGTCGATCAGGCAGTCCCCCACATAGGCCACGTCGTCGGGCGTCACAATGCCGATGTGTCCCGCGCTGTGTCCCGGCAGCGGCAATATCCCGAACCGGACGCCGCAGAAGTCCAACGTCCTGTCCTCCGGCGCGATGATGGTGTCCGCCGTGAAGCACTCCTCCAAAAAGATCTCCCGGCTCTTGCCGTAGGTCAGCGCCACATAGTTGGCGCGGTAGGCGTCGGGATTCACCGAGATGCCCGCCTCGATCAGCTGGGCGGCGGCCTTGGCGCCGTAGCGCTGCTGCAGATACCGCACGTTGCCGCTGTGGTCAAAATGGGCGTGGGAGCAGATGACCCCCAGCAGCCGGAAGCCGTTGTCCTCGATCATGGCCGTCAGCCCCGCCCGATCCAGCTTGGCATAGCCGGTGTCGATCAGCACGATGTCCTTCTCCGTCACCCGATACACCGGCAGCAGCGCCGTGCTGGCCTCCGCCGCCCAGGTACGCCCCGCCACATGCCGCAATTCCATGGCGCTCACATCCTTTCTTTCCCGCAGTATACCAGCTTTTCTCCCGCGCCGCAAGAAACATTCCGCAAAATTTTGATTTTCCCTCTATGCAAACGGGAAGAAATAAGGTAAAATAACAGGGAATGTAAAAATAAAATATAGGAGCGTGACACATGGACGAACCGAAATACAAGCGGGTGCTGCTGAAGATCAGCGGCGAGGCACTGGCCGGCGGCAAGCACTTCGGCCTGGACTTTCAGGTGATGGGTCAGGTGGCCGATGTCATCAAGACCTGCCGCGACATGGGCGTGGAGGTCGGCGTGGTCATCGGCGGCGGCAACTTCTGGCGCGGCGTGAAAAACGGCGAGGGCTACATCGAGCGTTCCCGCGCCGACCATATGGGCATGCTGGCTACCGCCATGAACTGCATGGCCATGGCCGACGTGCTGGAGCAGAAGGGCGTGGACGTGCGGGTCATGACCTCGCTGGAGATCCGCGCCGTGGCGGAGCCTTACATCCGCGCCCGCGCCATCCGCCATCTGGAGAAGGGCCGGGTGGTCATCTTCGGCTGCGGCACCGGCAACCCCTATTTCTCCACTGATACCGCCGCGGTGCTGCGCGCCGCCGAGATCGGCGCCGACGTGATCCTGCTGGCCAAGAACATCGACGGCGTGTACGATTCCGACCCCGCCACCAACGCCGATGCGGTGAAATTCGACGCCATCACCTACGACGAGGTGCTCAAGCGCCATCTGGCTGTCATGGACTCCACCGCCACCAGCATGTCCATGGACAACCACATCCCCGTGCTGGTCTTCGCCCTGAAGGATCCCTATAACATCGTCCGCGCCGTGCGCGGTGAAAAAATTGGAACCATCGTCAAGGAGGATTGAAAGAAATGTTGAAGGATGAATACAAGATCTACGAAGAAAAGATGAAGAAGAGCATCGAGTCCGTGGCCAACGATTTTGCCGCCGTCCGCGCCGGCCGCGCCAACGCCTCCGTGCTCAACCGCATCAACGTGGACTATTACGGCACCCCCACCCCCATCCAGCAGATCGCGTCCATCGGTTCTCCCGATCCCCGCACCCTGCTGATCACCCCCTGGGACGCCAATGCCCTGAAGGGCATCGAAAAGGCCATTCAGGAGTCCGATCTGGGCATCAATCCCCAGAATGACGGCAAGGCCATCCGCCTGTCCTTCCCCCAGCTGACGGAGGAGCGCCGTAAGGATCTGGTCAAGCAGATCCGCAAGTATACCGAGGGCGGCAAGGTGGCCGTCCGCAACATCCGCCGCGATGCCATGGAGAACTTCAAAAAGCAGCAGAAGGCCTCCGAGATCACCGAGGACGAGCTGAAGCTGGCGGAAAAGGACCTGCAGAAAATGACCGACGACAGCTGCAAGGAACTGGATAAGCTGCTGGAAAACAAGGAAAAGGAACTGATGTCCGTCTGATGTCCCTGTTCCGGAAACAACATGCAACGGCGGGGCAGGTGGACATGAGCCGCCTGCCCCGTCATATCGCGATCATTATGGACGGCAACGGTCGTTGGGCAAAGAAGCGTGGGCTTCCGCGCACTGCCGGCCATAAGGTAGGCGCGGAGGTCTTCCGCGACATCGCCACCTATTGTCAGGAGCTGGGCATCCCATACCTGACCATTTTCGCCTTCTCCACCGAAAACTGGAAGCGTCCCAGAGACGAGGTAGACACCCTGATGCGCCTGCTGGAGCAGTATCTGCAGGAGGCCATCGACACCATGGAGCGGGACCACCTCCGCCTGAAGGTGCTGGGCGACACCACGGCGCTGTCCCCCAGGCTGCAGCAGATGGTGGCGGAGACTGACGCCATCTCCACCCATTATCAGGGCTTTCAGGCCAACATTTGCCTGAACTACGGCGGGCGGGACGAGATACTGCGTGCCGCCAGAGCCTGTGCCGAGAGCGGCGAGGACTGGACGGAGGAGAACTTCCGGAAGCACCTGTATTCCGCGGACATCCCCGATCCCGACCTGATCATCCGCCCCAGCGGCGAACTGCGGCTAAGCAATTTTCTTCTCTGGCAGTGCGCCTACAGCGAATTCTATTTCTGCGACACCCTCTGGCCGGACTTCCAGCGCAGCGATCTGGATCAGGCCATCATCGACTACCAGCACCGCGACAGACGATTCGGCGGGGTGAAGTAAGCAAGGAGTCACTATGTTACAACGAATTCTCGTGGCGGTGGTGGGGATCCCGCTGCTGCTGTTTGTCTTTATCATCGCGCCGGACTGGGCCACGGCGCTGCTGCTGTGCGCCCTGTGCGCCGTGGCATCCCACGAGCTGCTCTCCGCCGCCTGCACCAGGGACATCACCCGCCGCTGGTGGGGCATGGGCGCCGTCATGGGCGTCACCGTGGTGCTGCGCACCTATCTGAGCGGCATCGCCAACGCCGCCGCGTCCTGGATGACGTGGCTGCTGGCGGCATGGCTGGTGCTGCTGTTCGTCTGCGTGGTGGTGGAGTACGGCACCCCCCGCGCCCTCGCCTTCCGGGACGTGTGCGCCATCCTCGTCTCCGGTATCGCCATCCCCATGGCCTTCAGCTGCCTGATGGCACTGCGCCTTCTGCCCCACGGCGGCGGCATGGTGATGATCCCGCTGGTGGCGGCCTTCTGCTCCGACTCGGCGGCGCTGTTCGCCGGCATGGCCATGGGACGGCATAAGCTTGCCCCCCGGGTCAGCCCCAAAAAGACGGTGGAGGGCGCCGTGGGCGGTCTTCTGGGCGGTATGCTGGGCATGATCCTCTTCCGCATCATCTTCTTCCTTGTGACCGAGGTACAGCTGAGCATCGGCTGGTGCCTGCTGCTGGGCCTTGCGGGCGCGGCCATGGGACAGCTGGGTGATCTCAGCTTCTCCGCCATCAAGCGGGAGTGCGGTGTCAAGGACTACGGCCGCCTTCTGCCCGGTCACGGCGGCGTGCTGGATCGGTTCGACAGCGTCATCTTCGCTTCGCCGCTGGTATGGCTCATCGTCAGCGCCGTGACGCTGTACTGAGGGCGCTGCCATGACCAGAACCATTGCCCTGCTGGGCAGCACCGGCTCCATCGGGCGGCAGACGCTGGATGTTGCCCGGGAATTGAAGCTGCGGGTGGCCGCGCTGGCCGCCGGCAGCAGCGTTGACCTGTTGGAAGCGCAGGCGCGGGAGTTCAGCCCGCGCCTTGCGGTGCTTTATGACGCCGGCGCCGCGGCGGAGCTGCGCCGCCGCCTTGCGGGAACGGACATTGAAGTCCTCTCCGGCGCGGAGGGACTGCTGGCCGCGGCGCAGGCCGAAGAGGCCGACACCGTTGTCACCGCCGTGGTGGGCAGCGTGGGACTGGCGCCTACGCTGGCCGCCATCCGTCTGGGACGGCGCATCGCCCTTGCCAACAAGGAGACGCTGGTGTGCGCCGGCGAGCTGGTGATGTCCGCCGCCCGCCAATACGGCGCGGACATTGTCCCCGTGGACAGCGAACACTCCGCCGTCTTCCAGTGTCTTCAGGGCTGCGCCCGCCCCGGCGAGATCAAACGGCTGATCCTCACCTGCTCCGGCGGCCCCTTCTTCGGCAAAACCTACGACGAGCTGGCGGACATGACCCCCGCCGACGCCCTGCGGCACCCCAACTGGCACATGGGCGCCAAGATCACCGTGGACTCCGCCACGCTGATGAACAAGGGACTGGAGGTCATTGAGGCCATGCGCCTGTACGGTCTGCCCCTCTCTCAGGTGGACGCGGTGATCCACCGCCAGAGCGTTATTCACTCGCTGGTGGAATTCCAGGACGGCGCCCTGCTGGCGCAGCTGGGTACGCCGGACATGAAGCTGCCCATCCGCTACGCGATGACGTGGCCGGAGCGCGCCCCCTCGCCGGACGCACCGCTGGATCTGCTCTCCTGCGGCGCGCTGACCTTCGCCCCCATTGACGGGACCGCCTTCCGCTGCTACGCCCTCGCCCGTCAGTGCGCCGCCGCCGGCGGCACTGCCTGCGCCATTCTCAACGCCGCCAACGAGGAGGCGGTGCAGGCGTTTCTGCGCCGCGAGACCGGCTTCCACGGCATCCACCGCACAGTGGAGGCGGCGTTGGAGCGCGTAACGGTGAAATACCGCCCAAGCCTTGCGGATATACTGGAAGCAGACCGTCTGGCGCGCCAAGCGGCGCGGGCGGTACTGTCACGATAAAAGGAACGAACGCTATGACCATTGTCTATATCATCGTGGCCGTCTTCATTTTCGGCCTTCTCATCGCCCTGCACGAGCTGGGTCACTTTCTGGCGGCCAAGGCCTGCGGCGTGACCGTCAACGAATTCTCCATCGGCATGGGACCCGTCCTGTGGAAAACGCAGCGGGGCGAGACGCTCTATGCCCTCCGCGCCATCCCCTGCGGCGGCTTCTGCGCCATGGAGGGCGAGGAGGAGGACTCGGACGACCCCCATGCCCTCTACCGGCAGGGCTTCTGGAAAAAGCTGCTGATCTTCGTGGCCGGTGCCGCCATGAATTTTCTCACCGGCCTTTTCATCCTGCTGCTGCTCTACAGCGGCGCGCAGGGCTTTTATGACCCCACCATCACCGGCTTTGCTGACGGCTGCCCCCTGCAAAGCGAAACCGGCCTTCAGGTGGGTGACAAGCTGCTGAGCATCGACGGCGAGCGGGTGTATATGTACTCCGACGTGAGCCTTCTCATGCGGCTGAACAGCGACGGCATCTTTGACCTTGTGGTGCGCCGCGATGGGGAAAAGGTCACCCTGACGGACTTCCCCATGGAGCGGCGGGAGTATCTGGATCAGAATGGCAGCGCCTACACCGGCTACGGCATGTACTTCGGCGTGAAGGAGGCCGGTTGGGGCGACCGGCTGAGCGCCGCGTGGAACAACTCGCTGGACTTTGTGCGTCTGGTGCGGCTCAGTCTGAAAATGCTCTTCACCGGCGAGGCGGGTCTCAAGGATCTCAGCGGCCCCGTGGGCATCGTCTCCACCGTCACGCAGGTGGGCGAATCCTCCGCTACCGCCCGTGACGCGGCGGAGAACATCGCCTATCTGGCCGCTCTCATCGCCGTGAACCTTGCGGTAATGAACCTGTTGCCCCTCCCCGCGCTGGACGGCGGCAAGGTGTTCTTCCTTGTGGTAAACACCCTGTCCATGGCGCTCATCAAAAAGCAGATCCCCCTGAAATACGAAAACTATATCCACTTCGCCGGTCTTGTGCTGCTGCTGGCGCTGATGGCGCTGGTCACCTTCAGCGATGTGTGGAAGCTCTTTACCTGACGCAGGGAGGTGTCCCATGAGCAAACAATTGTATGTGGGCGGCGTCCCCATCGGGGGCGGCGCGGCGGTGACCATCCAATCCATGTGCAGCACCGCCACCGAGGACGTAGCCGCCACCGTGGCGCAGATCCTGCGTCTGGAGCAGCTGGGCTGCCAGATCATCCGCGTGGCGGTCCCCACCATGGAAGCGGCGGCCGCCGTCGGGCAGATCAAAAAGGCCATCCACATCCCGCTGGTGGCGGACATCCACTTCGACTACCGCCTTGCCCTCCGCTGCGCCGCCGAGGGGGTGGACAAGATCCGCATCAACCCCGGCAACATCGGCTCCCGCGACCGGGTAAAGGCCGTGGCGGAGGCCTGCCGCGACCATCATATCCCCATCCGCATCGGCGTCAACGGCGGCTCGCTGGAAAAAGATCTTCTGCAGAAGTACGGCGGCGTCACGGCGCAGGCGCTGGCGGACAGCGCCATGGGACACGTCCGGCTGCTGAACGACTGCGGCTTTGACGACATCTGCCTGTCGGTGAAATGCTCCCATGTCCCCACCAATATGGCGGCCTATACCCTGCTGTCCCGGCAGACGGACTACCCCCTGCACCTCGGCGTCACCGAGGCCGGCACGCCGGAGATGGGCGTGCTGAAATCCGCCATCGGCATCGGCGGACTGCTGTGTCAGGGCATCGGCGACACCATCCGCGTCAGCCTCACCGCCGACCCGGCGGAGGAGGTGGCCGCCGCCAGGCGGATCCTGCAGGCGGCGGGCATCCGGAAAACCGGCCCCGACCTGATCTCCTGCCCCACCTGCGGCAGGACGAAATACGATATGATCCCCATTGCCCGGGAGGTGGAGCGCCGTCTCCGGGACTGCACCAAGCCCATTACCGTGGCGGTGATGGGCTGCGCCGTCAACGGCCCCGGCGAGGCGCGCTGCGCCGACGTGGGCATTGCCGGCGGCGATGGCGAGGGTCTGCTGTTCCGCAAGGGCGAGATCCTCCGCAAGGTGCCGCAGGACAAGCTGGTGGACGCCCTGATGGCGGAGATCGAAAACCTGTAAGCCCGCCGCGGTGCCTGCCCTTTCTTTGAAACCACTCTCACCTACACAGAGGAAAAGGACGATATTATGACGGAAAAACTCCCGTTTTTTGATTTTTTTGACCGCTTTGTCCCGCCTCGTGAGCTGCGCCTGCTGCTCCACGACGCGGCGGTGACCGGCGGCGTGCTGAACCGCGCCGAGCGAACCATGGATCTGGAGATCCAGACCGGCGAGGCGCTGCCGGAAGCAGCGGTGGAGGCGGTGCGCCAGCTTTTGATGCAGGAGTACGATCTGCGCCAGCTGCGGATCGTGACCCGCACCGTCCAGCCCGGCAAAAAGGCCAAAGAGGTACTGATGGGCAAGCCCGTCAAGGGCAAGGCCATCCCCATGGTGGATCTGAACCCCAAAATGGGCGCTGTCGTGCTGGAGGGCAAGGTCTTCGCCGCGGAGCTGTATGAGACCCGCCGCCCGGGGCTGTGGTGCCTGAACTTTGATATGACCGACTATCACGGCAGCGTCTCCGTCCGCAAATACATGGAGGAGGCCGAGGCCAAACCGCTGGAGGGGCAGATCAAGGAGGGCATGTGGCTCCGGGTGCAGGGCATGGTGGAGCTGACCCGGGACGGCAAGGACATCCAGCTGCGCCCTCTCAGCATCACCAAGATCGGCCACGAGGGACGCAAGGACACCAACCCCGAAAAGCGGGTGGAGCTGCATCTCCACACCCGCATGTCCAACATGGACGCCCTGACGGACACCGCCTCCGTCATCCGGCAGGCGATCGACTGGGGGCATCCCGCCATCGCCATCACCGACCACGGCGTTGCCCAGTCTTTCCCCGACGCGTGGCACACCGCCAAGGGCAAGATCAAGATCCTCTACGGCATCGAGGGCTACTTCGTCAACAATCTGGACGACCGGGTGGCTGTCCACGGCTGGCAGGATCAGCTCTTTGACGACGAGATCGTCTGCTTCGACATCGAGACCACCGGCCTGAAGGTCACCACCGAGGCCATCACCGAGATCGGCGCCGTGGTGCTGAAAAACGGCCGGATCACCGACACGTTCCAGACCTTTGTCAATCCCCAGCGCCGCCTGACGCCGGAGATCATCGGCCTGACCGGCATCACCGACGCCATGCTGTCGGATGCCCCCTCCCTCAAGGAAGCGCTGACGGCGTTTCTGCAGTTCGTGAACGGCCGCCCGCTGGCGGCGCACAACGCCCCCTTCGACATCGGCTTCATCCGCGCCGGCTGCGAAAAGGTGGGACTGCCCTTTGACCCCACCTATATCGACTCCCTTATTCTGGCGCAGAACCTGCTGCCGGAGCTGAACAAGTACAAGCTGGACATCGTGGCGGACTATCTGGATCTGCCCGCCTTCA
>CAKTKM010000044.1 GCA_934569425.1 uncultured Oscillospiraceae bacterium | reverse complement strand
CCTCATTCATGCCGGTCATCTTGGTGTACTGGTCGAAGGGGATGCCCTGAGAGGCCAGCTGCTGCTTGAAGCCCTCCAGCATCTGATGCGCCTGCATCTCGATCATCTCGTCGGGAATGTCGGCCTTAATGCCCTCGGCGACCTTCGTCATCAGCACATCCTCAAAGGCGTGCTGCGCGGCGGTGGTGCGCTCGTCGATCATCTTCTTCTTGATGTCGGCCTTCAGCTCCTTCAGGGTGTCGAACTCGGACACGTCCTTGGCAAACTCATCGTCGATATTGGGCAGTTCCTTAACCTTGACCTCGTTGACCTTCACATGGAAGACCACGGGCTTACCGGCCAGCTCAGGCGTATAATTCTCCGGGAAGGTGATGTCAATGTCCTTCTCCTGACCGGCCTTCATGCCGATGAGCTGATCCTCGAAGCCGGGAACAAAGCTGCCGGAGCCGATCTCCAGATCAAAGGCTTCGCCCTTGCCGCCCTCGAAAGCGACGCCCTGATCGAAGCCCTCAAAGTCGATGTTGGCGGTATCGCCCTTCTTGACAGCGCGCTCAACAGACACCAGACGGCTGTTGCGCTCGGCCATTTCCTTCAGACGGGCGTTGACATCGGCAGCCATGACCTTGACCTCGGCCTTCACAGCCTCCAGTCCCTTGTACTGGCCCAACTCCACCTCGGGATAGACGGCAACCGTACATTTGAAGGAAGCACCTTCCTTGCCGACGCTCTCGATCTCCACCTGAGGATAACCAACGACCTCCAGCTTCTGCTCGTCCACGGCGCTCTCATACGCCTCAGGCAGGATAGCGTTGACGGCTTCCTCATAGAACACCTCGGCGCCGTACATGCTCTCGATCATCTTGCGGGGAGCCTTGCCGGGACGGAAGCCGGGAATATTCAGCTTGCCGCGCATTTTCAGATACGCCTTGTTGACGGCGGTCTCGAATTCCTCAGCGCCCACCTCGATCGTCAGAGCGACTCTGCTCTTTTCCAGTTTTTCGCAGCTTTTGACAGTCATTGTTGATTTTCCTCCAGTTTACATCTATGTTGTGATGGCATAAGAATACATTTTAACAGCCAAGTTTATATGATACCAGAAAGTAAATGGAATTTCCATACCTTTTTGCATTATTCGCAAATTTTTTTAGGAAGGAACCCCAGAAAATCGCCGGATACCAGCGAAAAGAGTGTCCCGCCCCGGGTCCCCTCAATGGCGCGGCGGTGAGAGGTGCCGTGCAGATGGCCATAGTAGCATGCCTTCACATCGTATTCCCGCAGCAGGCGCAGGATCTCCGGACATTCGTAGCCCTGATAGATGGGGGGATAGTGAAGGAAGCACAGCTTCTCATGCTCTCCCGCCGCCTTCAGAGAGGTCTCCAAACGTCCGATCTCCCGCAGGAGGACTTTTTCATCGTGGGTCCCCTGATTGTCCAGCTCATAGAACCAGCCGCGGGTACCGCACAAAGCAATATCGCCATAAAAAAGGCAGTTGTTGTGAAGGATCTTCATTGTGTCCAACCCGTTTTCGGCAAAAAACCGATTCATCTTGGAGGCGGTGTTCCACCAGTAGTCGTGATTGCCCTTCAGCAAAATCTTTTTGCCCGGAAGCGCATTGATAAAGCGAAAATCCTCCAAAGATTCCTCCAGACTCATGCCCCAGCTGAGATCGCCGCACAGAACGGTCACATCATCGCTGTGAAGCGGAGCGAAACCCTGCCGGATACGCGCCACATAGTCGTGCCAGCCATCGCCGAAAATATCCATGGACTTGTCTGAGTTCAGCGACAGGTGCAGGTCGCCTATTGCGTATAGTGCCATAAATCGCTCCTTTGCGTCAGATCAGGTGGCGGAGATTGTTCCAGAACATATCTTCCAGCAAAGCGTCCTCGTAGCCGCGCTGCTTCAGTGCGCCGTAAAGCTCAGGCAGATCCTGCATGCCGCTCAGGCCGCCGGCAAGCGCCTCGCAGCCATCCAGATCTCCGCCGAGGCACAGTGTCTTTTCACCGCCCAGATCCAGAAAATGCTCCACATGAGCCACCAGTGCGTCCATGGTCGGCTCCCCAACAAAGTTCAAGTAGAGATTCAGCCCCACTACGCCGCCCAGATCCCGTATGGCACGAAACTGGTCGTCCGTCAGGTTTCTGCGATGGGGGCAGAGAACACGGGAATTGGAATGGGAAGCGATAACGGGACGACGTGCCATATGTACCAGATCCCAGAAGCCCGCGTCGGACAGGTGGGATACATCGGGATAAACGGCATACTCCTCCAGCACGCGGATGAAGTCCCTGCCCTGCGGAGACAGCCCTCGCTCCGGCTCTTCGGCGTTTGTGCCGGAAAGGATATTGGCACGGTTCCACACGGGATTGAGAAAACGCACACCCCAGCCGGCCACCGTTTCGATCTTATGAAGGTCACAATCCAGCAGGTCGGCACCCTCAATGCTCAGCAGGGCGGCGACCTTGCCCTCCGCCACAGCTTCGTCTACCTCCCGGCCGGTGCGGCAATGGCGGGCGATGTCGGCGTTATCCGCCATCTCCCGCAGGAAGAAGTCGTGCATGCGCCGGCATTGCGCCCACATGCCGTCCGCAGGGGCTTCCGCCGCATCGTGAAACAGGGCAAAAAACTGGGCGCAGCGGGAAAACCGCAGTCCTCGCGTCAGATCTATATGCCCGCCGTTTTGCCGCAGATGGGTGGACACGGCGTAATAGTGCCGCTGTTCCTCACGATCCTCGCCATACTTCAATGCCGAGGTCTCGCCGGTCTCCAGACAGCGATAGATGGTGTCACAGTGTGCGTCAAAATATGGGATCATAATCGGATTCTCCTTATGCAAAGGCATTTTTGAGATATTCTATGCGGGCGTTGTCAAAGCCGTGTTCGGCGTAGACCTCCGCCACATCAAAACGGGCGGGACAATCCAGCCGCTTTTCCGCCAGATACATCATGGCAGTCTTACGAAGCCTGTTCTGTTTGCCGGGTGTTACATATTCCCGCGGCAGCGCCATGTCCACATTGGCACGGGTCTTGACCTCCACAAAGCAAAGGGTATCGCCGTCCCACGCAATGAGGTCGATCTCGCCATAACGGCTGCGATAGCCGTGGGCGGCCAGCGTATAGCCATTCTGCCGCAGATAACGCGCCACTATGGCCTCGCCCTGCATCCCCTCCGCCCGGCTCATCGTTTGGCCTCCCATTTTTTCAAAAAGGTCATCCGGTGTTCGGGACAGGGGCCATAGGCATCCAGCATCGCATAGTGGAGTTTGGTGCCGTACCCCTTATGCCTGGCAAACTGGTATTGGGGATATGCCGGATCCAACACTTCCGTTACATACCGGTCACGGCTGACCTTAGCCAGAATGGATGCCGCCGCGATGGAGGCGGATCGGCTGTCACCTTCCACGATACAGCGGTGCGGTGTTGTGACGGCAGCGTGCTGCCCGTGATCCCGATTGCCGTCGATCAACGCCATGTCCGGCGTTACGGACAGTCCGTCGATCGCCAGCTGCATGGCTCTCATGCGGGCGCTCAAAATATCCGTTTCGTCGATCTCTCTGGCAGAGACTGACGCCACCGACCAACAGACAGCGGCAGCGGTGATCGCATCATAGAGAAGTTCCCGCTTCTTTTCCGTCAGCTTCTTGGAGTCGTTCAGCCCCTCAATGATACATTCACGGGGCAGGATCACCGCAGCTGCGTACACCGGTCCCATCAGGGGACCCGCGCCGGCCTCATCCACACCACAGACGACGGTAACGCCCTGTGTCCACGCCTCCTGTTCATACGTCCAAAGAGGGATCATACCGCATCCTCCACTGTTTCCAGCGTAAAACGTCCCAGCTTGCCACCCCGGAACTCATCCAGCAGGATGCGCGCCATGCGTTCTGTATCCACTTCAGCGCCCCGCATGAGGAAGCCGCGCTTACGGCCCGCCTTGGTCAGCAGATCGTAGCCCATATCGTCCTCTTCCACATCAATCTTATACCGTTCGGCAAGAATGTCGGCGTAATGCTGTCCAAGATATTCCATCAAATAGCAGGCCAACTCCTCAATGTCCATGACATCATCCTTAATGGCCCCTGTAAAGGCAAGCCACTTGCCAACCTCCACGTCATCAAACTTTGGCCAGAGAATGCCGGGAGTATCCAACAGCTCCAGCGTGCGATCCACCGGCACCCACTGCTTCGAGCGCGTCACGCCGGGACGATCCTCCGCTTTGGCCGTTTTGCGGTGCGCTACCTTATTGATAAAGGTGGATTTTCCTACATTGGGGATCCCCAGCACCATGACGCGAACCGTCCGGCCGATCTGTCCTTTTTCCGCGTAGGCGGCCAGCTTGTCCTTCAAAAGCTCCCGCACGGCGGCGGCAAACTGCGCGGTTCCCACGCCGCCCTTGGCGTTGGACTCCAAAACCGCATAGCCTTTTCCCCGGAAATAGGCCGCCCAACGCTTTGTCTCCCTCGGGTCGGCCTGATCCACGCGGTTGAGCACCACCAGACGGGGTTTGCCCGCTGTCATTTCATCCACATCGGGATTACGGCTGGACAGCGGAATACGGGCATCCAGTATCTCGCATACCGCATCCACGTTTTTGATCTCCGCGGCGATCATGCGCTTGGTTTTTGTCATATGGCCGGGAAACCAGCTCAGTCCTTCTATCTGCATGGTGGGTCACCTCGCAATTCTGTATCATGTGTATTATATCACAGTTTTTGTGAAATGAAAAGGAAAAAACCGCCCACGGACAGCAGGCGGTTTTTCTTGGATCGAATTTGCTTACAGCTTCTCGCGGATCTTGGCGGCCTTGCCGACACGGTCACGCAGATAGTACAGCTTGGCGCGGCGCACAAAACCATGACGCACGGTCTCGATGGTCTGGATAGAGGGAGAATGTACGGGGAAAACCTTTTCCACGCCGACACCGTAGGAGATACGGCGGACGGTGATGGTCTCCTCGATGCCGCCATGCTTCTTGGCAATAACGGTACCCTCGAAAACCTGGATACGCTCACGGGAGCCTTCCTTGACCTTCACATGCACGCGGACGGTATCGCCCACCTGCACCTGAGGTACTTCCTTCAGCTGCTTTTCATTCAATGCTTTGATGAGATCCATGGATATTTCCTCCTGTTATTATAGGTGTTCGTAACGCCATAGGAATGGTGCAGTTCGGCACCGGCGACAGAGGACCGCCCTTTTCACGCCATGATAGAATACCACAGAAGCCCTGTAAATGCAAGCATTATTTTGACTTTTATGAAAAAATCAGCGAAAATCCTGTCCGTCCGCGTCAAGAACGCGGCGGCGGCGCACGCGAACAAAGTCGGGCGTCAGGTGCGGCAGGTAAGCGGCAACGGCTTTCTTGATCAGCTGCGGATTCAGACCGGGGTTCTGCGCCTGAACGATGATGTCGATGAACACGTTGTGACTGTCCGCGGTGACTGCGGCTCTGCGGATCATCGGGGCAATGTCCACATCCGCCAGTTCCTTGCGCTTGGTGCGCTTCTGGATCACAAGCGTGTCCTGCTCCAGCAGCGCCTGCAGCTGCTCTGCAGCCCCCTCCGGCACACCCGCGTCATATTCCAGCGTTACATCCGCCTGAAGACTGTCCAGCTGCCGGATGGGACGCAGCGCCTCATAACAGTCCAGCACGCGGATACCGGTGGGCATACCGGTATTGAGCTTTTCGGCAATGCCGCTGCCGTCGCTGGTCTGGGTGACCTCGAAATCCAGCAGCTCACAGTCGCTGCTCTGTCCCACCGGCAGCGGCAGAACAATGGAAAGGATCGGATGAGGGTGATACCCCTGCGTGTGCTTGATGTCCAGCTCCGTGCGGGGAAAGCAGCGCTGGAAGGTGCGCATCAGATCAAGATGGGAGATATAGGAAGCCTGCGCCTCCTTGACAAATAAAAGTCTCAGCTTAGACATCGCACTTCCCCCCTACCAGCTTATTGGCGCCGCAGCCGTTGCAGCGGGTGCGGCAATCCGGCGTGGTGACAGCAGCCACGGCATTTTCATACTCCCGCCACAGATACGCCTTCGTCACGCCGCTGGAGATCATATCCCACGGCATGATCTCGTCCTTCTCACGGCGGCGATAAGCATAAAATGCAGGGTCTACGCCGCACTCCGCAAAGGCCTCCAACCAGCGAGGCAGCGAAAAATACTCCTCCCAAGCGTCAAGGTGTCCGCCTTTACGCCATACGGTTTCCAACACCTTTCCAAGCCGCCGGTCTCCTCGTGCCAGCACCGCCTCAATAAAGGAGGTCTGTCCATCGTGCCAATTGTAGGTGACCGTTTTGGTGGTCATATTCTCCCGCAGCAGCTTCACGCGGCGCTCGTACTCCTCGCGGGTGATCTGCGGCTCCCACTGGAAAGCGGTATGGGGCTTGGGAACAAAGTAAGAAGTAGATACCGTGATCCGGACGCCCCGCTGTTTATTGGGCGCACTCTCACGCCATGCGTGCATGACACGGGCAGCCACATCGGCGATCCCCAGCACATCCTCATCCGTTTCGGTGGGCAGTCCCAGCATGAAATAAAGCTTTACGGCGTTATAGCCGCCGGCAAAGGCCGTGTGGCAGGAATCCAGCAAAGCCTGTAAGGTCACATTCTTATTGATGACATCCCGCAGCCGCTGCGTACCGGCCTCCGGCGCGAAGGTCAGTCCTGTCTTGCGTCCTTTGGCAAGGCGCTGCATCAGCGCCATGGAGAAATTGTCAGCCCGGAGAGAGGGCAGCGACAGGTTGATATGGCGGCTCTCGCAGAAGGGCTCCAGCTGGTCGCACAGATCGGTCAGCGGCGGATAATCGCTGGTGCTGAGGCTGGAGAGTGTCACCTCCTGATAGCCGGAATCATTGCAGGAATCCAGGCAGTACTGCGCACATAGTTCGCGGCTGCGGTTCCGGACGGGACGGTACACATATCCGGCCTGACAAAAACGGCAGCCGCGGATGCAGCCGCGGAACAACTCCAGCGTTACGCGATCCTGCACGATCTCAGTACTGGGGACGATGGTATTGACCGGGAAATAGGCCTTGTCCATGTCACGGACGATCCGCTTGGTCACTACGGCAGGGGCTCCGCCGCGGGGCGTGATGGCCTTTACCGTGCCATCCTCATGATATGAGATGTCATAGAGGCTGGGAACATAAATGCCGTCCAGCTGGGCGGCGGCACGGAGAAAATCCGCCTTGCTCCAGCCCTCGCGGCGCGCCTTGCGGTGCAGCTCCACCAGCTCTACGGTGATGTCCTCTCCCTCGCCAAGACTGACAAGGTCAATAAAGTCAGCGATCGGCTCGGCGTTATACATGGCGGTGCCGCCGGCGATCACCAACGGGGTCAGACCGTCACGCTGGGCGCTGCGCAGAGGAAGCTTTGCCAGATCCAGCATATTGAGAATGGCTGTGAAGGCCATTTCATACCCGACGGAGAAGGCCACAATGTCAAAGTTCGTAATGGGGTCGCCGGATTCCAATGCAAAGAGAGGCATGTCCGCTTTCCGCATCTCCTCCTCCATATCACCCCACGGAGCAAAGACACGCTCACACCATACGCCCTCCATGCGGTTCATGACACCGTAGAGGATACGCATACCCAAATTGGACATACCGATCTCATAGGTATCTGGAAAGCAGAAAGCAATGCGGGTATCCACCGCCGCCTTGTCCTTGATGACCGCGTTATACTCGCCGCCCACATAGCGGGCAGGCTTCTGCACCCTTGGCAGGATGCGTTCCAGTTTTTTATCCACAGCCGTTCTCCCATCGTATACTTGAAAATATCATCTCATTTTACCTTCTTTGCGTCGATTTGGCAACCCCTATTTGCCGCCACAGAAGCCCTGCCGCCGCCAACAACAGGAAGGGACTTCCTCCCATCCACAGCGCGGCGGCCGCCAACAGCGTCAGCAGCGCCGCCATGCCGAAGCCTGCCACGCCCGAGACCCGATCCGCGGTATACGGCTCGGTTATCCACGCAGTCAGATGCCAGAGGATACGGCCGCCGTCCAGTGGCTGAACCGGCAGGAGGTTGAACAGTCCCAGTGCCAGCTGTGCGCCGGAGAAAAGGTACAGTCCCTCCCAAACACGTCCCCCCAGCCCCAGCAGCAGCGCCAGCGCCAGATTCACGGCAGGTCCCGCTGCCGCAGCCAGTATCTCTCCGCCATAGGAAAGCCGACCCGCTATCTGCATCTCCGCTCCCAATACCGAGATTCGGAGTGCCGTTACGCGGGCATGCAGAAGACGCAGCGCCAGACAGTGACCCAGCTCATGCAGCACTGCCCCCAGCAGCAGCGCGGACAGCAGCAGCGGCGAAGACAGCAGAACAAATGCCGCCAGCAGCAGCGGCACAGACGGCGAGACGGAAACTGTGATCGGGAGGCTACGCCACATAATAAATGGGATTCAGGTAAGTATTGTCATGGTGCAATTCAAAGTGCAGATGATCCCCGGTAGCATCGCCGGTATCCCCCACCTCCGCGATGGGGTCTCCCATCCGGACAGATTGTCCGACAGAGGCGTTGACGCGGCTGCAATGGGCATACAGCGTGGAATAACCATTGGAATGCGACAGCATCAGATAGTTTCCCAGCTCCGAGCTGTTTGCCACCGCTGTCACGGTACCGTCGGCAAAGGCCTGGATCACGGTGCCTTTTTCGCAGGCGATGTCAAGGCCGTAATGAAACCGTTCCGTCCCCGCCACCGGATGATCCCGAAAGCCGAAGGAGGAGGTGACCGTTCCCTCTACCGGCTTTTGATAGGAAAAATCCAGCACACGTTGGAGCATATCGGCAGTATCTGGCGTGGTATCCACGCCATAGGCCACCGCATTGCGATCCGTCTGCTGCTCTACAGATATGGTCTCTTTGCCGAATACCGCCGTATACGCATCTCTGGCGGCTTCCGCCAGACCTTCTCCGCCGACGGCGCGTCCTACAGCGGAGAAGGCCGCAGCGAAATCAGTGTCCTCTCCCATCAGGCGCAGCAGCTCGCCGCCGTAGCGGTACGCCACGTCCGGCATAGTAAATTTCACCGTCACGACCACCAACAGAATAGCGGCGCTGACCAGCAGCTGCACCATACGCCGGGACGTTCCTGTTTTGCGCTGCTGACGCCGCCCCTGTCCCCTGCCGCCTGCCGCCGTGCCTTTTTTCACCGGCGGCAAACTCGCACCTCTGATCCTTTTTCCTGTTGCCATATGCGCACCTCCAGCCTTTTTCCTTCACTATATGCGGCGAGGATGCCAAAGAGAAGTCCAAAGGAGCAGACGAAAGGTCTGCTCCTTTGGGAAGTATCAACTTATCCGTGGTAGTCGCCTGTTGCGGAGTCAACGGTAACAAACGGTACCACCTTGCCGCCCACCTCCACATAAACCTGATAGATCCCATCGCCCAGATCCTCGTAGTGGTCAGGGATCACACCATATTGCTCAAAAAGGCTGTCTGACAACGTCTGCTTCCACGCTTCATCCGTGCTGTCTCCGCTGCCGGAGGGCTCGGCTTCGCCGTCCTGCGGCACATCCGGCACCTGAGCATCAGACGCAGCGGGAGACCGATCCTCCGGCGTTGGAGACACTGTCAGGCCGCAAGCGGTCAGAGTCAGAAGCAGCAGCGTCAAGGCTGCCAGTATCATGATCTTCCGTGTCATGTCTCTCTTTCACTTTCCTTCCGTTTCACTGCTTCCGTCCCGCAGGCCTGCCGCCCGCAGGACAGCCTCTACCGTCTCTACCGTTTCGCTGCCCCATATGATCTGCGTATCTTCACATCCGGCGGTATCCAGCAGGTCGCGGGCGCCGTCTGTCAGAAGCTGCTGATATGCGTTGTCTACCATCATCAGCTTCTGCGTGAAGGCCTCACGCTGGTCATCTGTCTTTTCCGCCAGCCATGCGGCAGCGGTCGCAGTGATCTCCTCAGGATCCAGACTGGTGGTCACGCCCCAGTCCAACAGCTCTGCCGCCGACTGCACAGCCCGCAGCGAGGAGCCGGACACACCGGGAGTAACATTCTGGTCGATCTCGTCCAGGATCGGCAGCGTCAGAGACTGCGCCGGTTCCGTCGTTGTACCGGCGGCATCCGCAGCAGGTGTTTGTTCTTCCGGTGCAGGGGACAGCGTCGGCCCGCAGGCGGTCAGGGTCAGCAGCATGGCTGCCAGCAAAAAGAGTGCAATACATTTTTGTTTCATACTTGATTCCTCCTATTTCAGCGCCGTCCAAGATACCGGAAGGTATGGTTCCGGTATTCCATATACGGCGCACCGAATACTTCCGTCAGGTACCGTTCCTCCTGCAGGATCTGCAGGTGGAGCATCACGACCGCAAACACGGTCAGGCAGGCTGTCATCGGGTTGGCATACAGCAGCAGCACACCGATGTATTGGAGATCAAAGCCCAAAAACGCCGGATTCCGGCTGAATCGGTAAATACCATCGGTAACAAGAGCTGTCCTGTCCTGATCGGGGATACCCGCACGCCAGCTGTCCTTCATGCTCACAACTGAGAGCAGGAAGATCAGGTCGCCCAGCATACCAAGGCAAAATCCGGTAAAGCGGGCATTGGCCGGCAGACAGCTCCAGTCCAGCAGGATCGATGC